>JAWLEV010000113.1:0-6487 GCA_041685915.1 Anaerolineae bacterium
ACAGAAACCTGGGTCAGCACCTGACCTGGGAATGGGGCTTTGAGGAAGAAGAGGAAGAGGGCGACGAGGAGGAGACCCTGTTAGGCTAGCGTCCCCTCCGGCCTTTGGGCGACACCCTTTTGGACCGTCGATCGGAAGCGCTGAAGCAGAGGTTTCATCTCTGCTTCAGCGCCTTTTGCCTTTTCAGGAGGATCGGCCGGGCGTCAATCCTCCTGGGGCTGCGGGGGCGACCCCTGCATAAAGTTCCGCAGCACCAGATAGAGGCCGCCCAGGATGAGGACCGCGGGCCACACATACTGCAGGACGGCCACCTCCTCAGCCATGGCCACGATGCCTATGAGCAGGAGGATGCCTCCCGGGATGAGGGGCCAGCGCATGCGTTCCTCGTCTGTGGGCACGATGGCCAGCAGGAGAAAGGTGAGACCGATGCCCAGGAGCACGATGCCCCCGGGGTCAAACCCCAACGCCATATTCTCAAGAGCGGCGACGACGGCCACGCTCAGCAGTACCCCGCCCGGTATGACGGCCCACCAGTGTTCCTTGTGAATCAGATAGACGATCCAAAAACTGGCCGAGAGAGCCATCAGGAACAGGGGGCCGCCTATGGTCTCCTCCGCGGTGGGAAAGAACTCGCCCAAAAAGATCAGCGCCGAGATGCCCAGGAGGATAAAGCCCGGGATCAGCGCCCACCACTTTTCCGGGTCGGAAAAAAAGATGTATAACAGGGCCACGCCGCCAGCGGCAAAGAGCACGATCCAGATGATGGTCCAAAAGGGCAGGAGGCCCAGGTTCTGCAGCAGTAACACGGTGCCCAACAGGACCAGCAACAGGCCAAAGATCAGAGCGGACCAATTACGCCTCATGGCTTTCTCCTTATGTCTGTGTTCCCAACTGCACGGAATATACAGCAATCCCCCGTCCATGGCAAGGCCTGCGGATATTTTACGGCCCCCCGCGGTGTGCTATAATCTTGATGAGAATGTTATAGTGGCAGGGGAGTATAATGGAACATTTTGCGTCCTTTATAAAGGTCCTCTTCGTCCTTGTGTCGGTCTCCTTGCTCTTGCCTCGTCCCGCCCACGCCTACCTCGATCCGGGCACGGGCAGTTATATCCTGCAGTTGCTGATAGCCATCCTGTTTGGGGTGGGATTCGCCATCAAGTTGTTCTGGAAAGAGATCAAGGGCTTTTTCAGAAATCGATTCTCCGGGAAAGGGGGACATGAAAAAGCGCAGGACTGAAGGGCGAGTTTCGGCCTCGTTTCGGGATCCGAGCGGCTTTCTCTTTTATCGGGACGGCGCGATATATCGTCAGGTGAACGCCGTGTATGAGGAAAACTATACCCAGCTGATGGATTCCGGCCTTTGCGAGGCCCTTGTGGACGACGGACTCTTGATCCCCCACGAGGAGGTGGATGTCCCCCCGCCAGAACCCGGCCAGGCTTTCAAGGTCATCAGGCCCGAGCGCCTGCCCTTTATCTCCTATCCTTACGAGTGGTGTTTCAGCCAGTTAAAGGACGCGGCGCTGACCACCCTCGAGATTCAGCAGAGGGCCTTCGATTGTGGCATGTCCCTCAAGGATTGTAGCGCCTATAACATCCAGTTCAGGGAGGGCAGCCCCATACTCATCGATACCCTCTCTTTTGAAAAGTACCGCGAGGGAGAGCCCTGGGTGGCCTATCGCCAGTTCTGCCAGCATTTTCTTGCCCCTCTGGCCCTGATGAGCTACAAGGACGTGCGGCTCAACCAGTTGTTGCGGATCCATATAGATGGCATCCCCGTGGATCTGGCGAGTTCGCTCCTTCCCTTTCGCACCCGTCTCGTCTTTTCCCTGCTTTCCCACATTCACCTCCACGCCAGGTCGCAGAAACACTTTGCGGACAAGGCGGTGGACACCGAGGGACGCCAGATGGGCCGCCTATCCTTCCGCGGCCTCGTCGACAGCTTGAAATCTGCGGTCAAGAGGCTAACGTGGCAGCCCGAGGGCACAGAGTGGGCCGATTACTATGAGAACACCAACTATCCCTCGGACGCCCTCCAGCACAAGCAAGAGATGGTGGCCGAATTCCTGACCGAGATCGACCCCGAGAACGTCTGGGACCTGGGAGCGAACGTGGGCGTATTCAGCCGCATCGCCAGCGATAGGGAGATACGGACCCTCTCCTTCGACGTCGATCCCGCCGCCGTGGAACGCAATTATCTTCGATGCGTCCAGGAGGGGGAGACCCACATCCTCCCCCTGCTCCTCGATTTGACCAACCCGAGCCCCGGCATCGGCTGGGAGAATGAGGAGCGGACCTCTTTGCTCGATCGCGGCCCGGCGGACATGGCCTTTGCCCTGGCCCTGATCCATCACCTGGCCATCTCTAACAATCTGCCCCTGGACCGGATCGCTGCCTTTTTCGACAGGATCTGCGACGCCCTCGTCATCGAGTTCGTGCCCAAGGACGACGCCCAGGTACAGCGGTTGCTGGCAACCAGGGAGGATATCTTTGCCCATTACACACAGCAAAATTTTGAGGATGCGTTCAGCAAACACTTTGTCCTGCGATGCGCGAAAATCTTAAAGGGGACGAAACGAACCCTATATCTGATGGAAGGGAAACACAGCCCATAAAAAAGCCCCCGCTCATCCATCCCTTTTTACTGGCCATCTTTCCCATCGTCTCCCTTTTTGTGCATAATATAGCCATACTGCCCATCTCCCGAATATTGTTGCCCTCGGTGGTCGTGGTGGGCTTTACGGCCCTGGCCCTCTTGCTCCTGAGACGCCCCCTCAAGGACGGCGGGAGAGCGGGGTTTGTCGTGTCCATCTTTTGGGTGCTGTTCTTCTCCTACGGTCACGTCTATCCCCCGGTCGTGGGCTGGGTGGGGGGCGGCTTTCGCCATAGATATCTGTTGCTCGTCTGGGCCCTGCTGTTCCTGGGTGCCACCCATGTGGGCCTCAGGATTCGGGATGTGGGGAGGTGGACGCGCGTCCTGAACGCCGTGGCCCTCGCCCTCATGGCCATCGCCTTGGTCCGGGTGGGAGGCTACGAACTCAGGGCGAGGCGCATCCAGCGGTCCCTCAGCCGGGAGACGCCGGAGCACGCCCGATCCCATGTCGCGCCCCAAGGCCGGGACGATCGCCCCGACATCTACTATATCGTCCCCGACCGATACGCCAGCGCCAGCACCCTGAAAGAGCAGTTTGGCGTGGATAACGGCCCCTTCCTCGACGCCCTGGCGGACAGGGGGTTCTACGTCGCCGACGAGAGTTGCGCCAACTATCCCAAGACCTTTCTCTCGCTGGCCTCCTCCCTGAACATGCGGCACCTCACCTACCTGGCCCACGAACTGGGGAGGGAGGCGTCCGACCAGACCCACGTCTACGAGATGCTCCAGGACCATGGGGTGTGGCGCTTTCTCAGGGCCCAGGGATACTCGTTTGTGCATGTGGGGAGCGGGTGGGAGCCCACGCGCTACAACCGGTACGCCGACGAGAACGTCGCCATGTACCCGGCCGAGTTCCCCATGATGCTGTATCGGACCACCGTCCTCTTTCCCCTCGGCGCCAGACTGGGGATTTTTGACCCCCGGGAGATGCGGCGACGGGCGATCCTGCGTAAATTCGACGCCCTTGCAGAAATCCCAGAAAAAGAGGGCCCCAAGTTCGTCTTTGCCCACTTTCTCCTTCCCCACGATCCCTACGTGTTCGGTCCCCGGGGGGAGATCCTTACCCAGCAACAGGTGGAGGCCAGGACAGAGATGGAGAACTATGCGCGGCAGTTGACATTTACCAACCAGAAACTGTCGTGGCTCATCGACCAGATCCTGGAAGAGTCCGAGCGCCCGCCCATCATCATCCTGCAGTCGGACGAGGGGCCCTGCCAGTCCCTGGAAGAATTCGGGGGCTCTTGCGGGGATGCCATAGATTGGCGCCAGTTGAGCGATGGGGCGCTGAGGGCGCATATGCGCATCCTCAACGCCTACCACCTGCCGGGCGTGGACGCCGACGAGATCCTCTATCCCTCCATCACCCCCGTGAACACCTTTCGGGTCATCCTTGACCACTATTTCGGCACCGATCATGGCCTGGTGGAGGATAAGAGTTATATCTTTGAGAACCCGTCGCGCCCCTACACCTTTATCGAGATCACCGACAGGGTACAGTACGACTGACGCGAGGGGGAGGGAGACGTGACGCGGGGCGTCCGCCCGGGCCGCTTTTTTTCTGACTATGAGACGAAAGGAGAGACCGATCAAAAAACCGCCCATCATCCATCCTTTTCTGCTGGCCCTCTTTCCCATCGCCTTCCTGTTCGCCCACAATATCGAGATGATCTTTATCTCCGAGATCCTGCTGCCCTCGGCGGTGATGTTGGGCTTTGCGGCCCTGGCCCTGTTGCTCCTGACGCCGCTCCTCGGCGACGGCGGCCGGGCGGGGATCGTGGTGTCCCTCTTTTGGGTGCTCTTTTTCTCCTACGGCCACGTCGCCCATCTGGCGGAACAGCGACTGGGTGGTGATTTTCGCCACGGCTATCTGCTGTTCGCCTGGGCCCTGCTCCTGGTGGGCGGCGTGTGTGCGACCCTCAGGATTCGGGATGCGGGGAGGTGGACCCTCCTGCTGAATGTGGTGGCCCTGGCCCTGCTCGTGCCCTCGCTGGTAAAGGTGGGCACCTACCAGTTGGAGGCCAGGCGCATCAAACAGACCGCGTCCCCGCCGCCGGCGGAGCAGGCCGGGGCCAACCCGGGGGAAGCGGGCCACGAGGACCTCCCCGATATCTACTATATCGTCCCCGACCGATACGCCAGTGCCACTACCCTGGAGAGACACTTTGACTTTGACAACAGCGAATTCCTCGACGCCCTGGCGGATAGGGGGTTCTACGTCGCCGACGAGAGTTACGCCAACTATCCCAAGACCTTTCTCTCCCTGGCCTCATCCCTGAACATGAAACACCTCACCTCCCTGACCGACGAACTGGGCAGGGAGGCGTCCAATCAGACCATCGTCTACGAGATGCTCCAGGACTATGAGGTGTGGCGCTTTCTCAAAGCCCGAGGATACACGTTCATGCATTTCGGGACGGGGTGGGAGCCCACCCGCTACAACCGGTACGCGGACAAGAATTTTGTCGTGTGGCCGGCCGAGTTCTCCATGATGCTGTACCAGACCACCATGTTGGAACCCATCGGCGTGGAACTGAACATCCTCAACGAGCGCGAGATGCAGCGGCGGGCCATCGAAAAAAAGTTCGACACCCTCGCCCAGATGCCGGAGAAAGAGGGTCCCAAGTTCGTCTTTGCCCATCTCCTTCTTCCCCATCACCCCTACGTGTTCGATCCCGAGGGGGAGCGGCTCCCCGAGGAGGAGGTGGAGGGGATGACTGAGGCCGAGAAATATCTGAGCCAACTGGCCTTTGCCAACCAGAAACTGTCGTGGCTCATCGACCAAATCCTGGAGAAATCCGAGCGCCCGCCCATCATCATCCTGCAGTCGGACGAGGGCCCCTTTATTCCCTTCCATCTCGAATATGGCGGGGCGGGCACCGATTGGCGCCAACTGGACGACGAGGCCATCAGGACCCATATGCGCATCCTCAACGCCTACCACCTGCCGGGCGTGGACGCCGACGAGATCCTCTATCCCTCCATCACCCCCGTGAACACCTTTCGGGTCATCCTTGACCACTATTTCGGCACCGATCATGGCCTGGTGGAGGACAAGTGCTACATCATCGAGGATACCCTGCACCCCTATGCCTTTATCGACGTCACCGATATGGTGCGGTACGAGTGATGCGGGGGGAATAGAAAATGGGTTCGTTTCGTAATGGGGGGCACGGCGCGGCGGAATGATTTGACATAAAGCATCCACTGACCGTACCCCCATCCACCGCGATTATTCTCCCCCCTTTTGCCTTTCCGCCTCGAACGTCTCCTCGCAGACGTCGCAGTACCAGGTATGCAGGCCCTCCCTGCCCATGCGGTGGCCCGCGGGGCAGACCCGGCCCATGATCTGGGCCGGGTTGCCCGTCATCAGGGCATAGTCGGGCACGTCCCTGGTCACCACCGAGCCGGCCGTGATCAGGGCGTGGCGCCCGATGGTCAGGCCCTGGTCGATGATGGCCCCCGGACCGACGGTGGCCCCCTGGCGCACCACGAGCAGGGGGTGCTGCGCCCTAAAGGTGGCCCGATCCGGCCCGCCAGAGGAGACGGCCCGGTGCCCCTGGTCGTTGCGCAGGATGGCCTGGGCGCCGATGTGCACCCCGTCCTCGATCCTGATCCCCGCGGCCACCAGGGCCCGCCGCCCGATCACACAGTCGGCGCCGATCCGGGTGCCGTCCCCGATATAGGCCCCCACGCCGACCCTGGTGCCCCGGCCCACGCCGGCGTCCTCGCCGAGGGTGGCCCCCTCATACACCCATGCCGCCTGGCCGATCTGGCACGTGTCGGCCAGATGCGCCTCCCGATGGACGTGCGCGCTGTTGTGAATGTCTCGCATGA
>JAWLEV010000032.1:0-27715 GCA_041685915.1 Anaerolineae bacterium
GACGACAACTCCAAGGGACGAAGTTGCCGTCGCAGATACTCCGTGGTACCACCCTCGTTGATCTCCTATAGGAGACCCTCTTGCCATCGGCGGCCCTCCAATGAGGCGAACCGACTGCCTCTGTAACGGTAGGCTACCGGAGCGACCTACACATCGCCAAACGTGCGGGCGACTTCTGCCGTCGACTCTGGAGCGAACTTCAATGGGGTAGCTCTCAAGGGGACTTGCAGTCGATGATCCCCTCTCCCTGGGAGATTTCCCCCACCTACTCTCTCCTTCACTGTCTTTGATCTGGTGTCTCATATTCGATTGCACGAGCACTATACACCGAGATGAGGATAGTGTCAAAAATCGACTCTCGGTGGACTGGTCTCCCACTTTTGACTATAATAGGAGCGTGAACTGACGATACGAGGAGGTATGTGTGCACAAAGCGCCCCGGGGAACCATGGACATCCTTCCCAAAGAGCAACCCTATTGGGATTATCTACGCGAAAAGATCAACGAAATAGCCGCCATCTCTGGCTATGAACGAATAGATGTACCCATATTTGAGGAGACCTCGCTCTATGTGCGCGGCGTGGGCGAGGGAACGGACATTGTAGACAAGGAGATGTACTCTTTTGTGGACAAGGGGGGACGTGATATCACGCTGCGTCCCGAATTCACGGCAGGCATCGTCAGGGCCTACATCGAGCATGGCATGAAGGTGCTGCCGCAGCCGGTCAAACTGTTCACCATAGGCCCCATCTTTCGCTACGAAAGCGTGCAGGCCGGGCGCTATCGACAGCATACCCAGTTCGACATCGAAGCCATCGGCAGCCCGGACCCGGCCGTGGATCTGGAGGTCATGTCCGTGGGCTGGCAACTCTTTTCCAACCTGGGGTTCGAAAGGCTTGCTTTTCAACTGAACAGCACTGGCTGTCCCACCTGCAGGCCGGGTTATGTAGAAGAATTGGTCGACTATTATCATCAACACGAGGACGCGATCTGCGAGGACTGTCAGCGGCGGCTGGAGCGTAATCCCCTGCGGCTCCTGGATTGCAAGGCACCCGACTGCCAGCCCATCATCGCCGGGGCCCCTCGTATCCAAGAGTATCTGTGTCCGGCGTGCGAGGAGCACTTTGCCATGCTGCGCCGCTATCTGGACGATCTGGGGCGCCCGTACCACGTCAATCATACCCTGGTGCGGGGGCTGGATTATTATACGCGGACCGTCTTTGAGGTCTGGGCCCAGGGCATCGGTGCTCAGAACGCCATCTGCGGAGGAGGCCGCTACGACGGCCTGGCCGAGGAACTCGGCGGCGAACCCACGCCGGGCATCGGCTTTGGCTCGGGTATGGAACGTTTGGTGCTGACCATGCAAGAGCAAGGTATCGACGTGCCAGGCGCTCCCACCCCCGACGTGGCCCTGGTCTATCACGGCCAGGAGGCCAAACGGCGCGCCCTGCAGATCCTGGAGACGCTGAGGGCATCGGGAATCCACGCCACCATCACATTCGACGACCGCAGCTTCAAAGCCCAGTTCCGAGATGCCGACCGGGCAAACGCCCGCTATGCCCTCGTGCTCGGCGAAAGGGAACTGGCCGAGAACGAGATCATCTTGCAGAATATGAAACGGGGCGATCAGGAGAACCTAGACCTGGACAAGGTCGAGGACGTGGTCCAGGATCGCCTTTACCAAAGGAAAAAATGAAACGCGTAGGTGTACTGTACATACCCAAAAGGGGCGACTCCGCGGAACTCGCGCGGCGGGTGGTAAGGCTATTGGATGAAAACGGCATCGGCGTATGGCAGGGACCGGCCGAGGACGAGGAGGGACTCCACAATGTGGCCAAATCCCTCGACCTCCTCATTACTCTGGGGGGTGATGGTACCATCGTGCGCGCTGTGCGCACCATCCTGGACTTTGATCTGCCCATTTTAGGGGTCAACCTGGGAACGCTGGGTTTCTTGACCGAAATAGAACCCGAAAACATTGAGGAGATGATACCCCTCCTGTTGAATGAGGACTATCGCATAGAAGAGCGCATGATGCTCCATGCCACACTGCATCGGGAGGGAGATATAATCCTGGAGACCGACGCCGTCAACGATCTGGTCATGGCAAGGGGGGGCACGTCACGCACAGTGCGCGTCTCCATCGAGGTGGATGGCCATCACGTGATGACACCTTCGGCCGATGGGGTCATCCTTTCCACCCCTACGGGGAGTACGGCTTACTGCCTGGCCGCCGGCGGCCCCATCGTGGCCCCCGACGTACAGGGATTCGCGATCACACCCGTCGCGGCCCATCTGTGCATCGCCCCCGCTTTCGTCGTCCCTGCACAGCGTCAACCCTCCCTGAAACTGATCAAGGGTAAGGACGCCATCCTCACTGTGGACGGGCACCTTGATATGCCTCTCCAGCAGGGCGACGTCGTATATGGGATGACGAGCAAAAAGACGGCCAGGTTCGTGCGTTTCGGCAGCGATGGGCATTTCTATGAGAGCGTGTTCATGAGATTGCGCTGGCCGCAGCACGAGATAGATCCCGAAGACAAAGTATTGGAAGAACGCTAGACAAGTCGTTGGCAATTGACATTTGGGGAGCAAGACGTTGCTGATCGAACTTTCCATCTCCAATTTCGCCATCATAGAGTCCCTTTGCCTGCAGTTCAAGCCCGGTTTCGTCGTGCTAACGGGCGAGACGGGCGCTGGCAAGTCCATCATCATCGATGCCGTCAGCTTGCTGCTGGGGGAACGGGCCTCCCGTGAACTGATTCGCACCGGCTGTGACATAGCCACGCTGGAGGGGATATTCGTATGCCCCCCAGAACTCCTGGTCTCCGTGCAGCCCTTTTTGGAAGAACAGGGATTGTACGAGGGGTCAGACGAACTGATCCTGCGGCGCGAGATACGCCGCGACAGCCGCAACCGATGCCGCGTAAATGGCCACGCCGTTCCCCTGAACACCCTGCAGGAGATCGGTGCCCACCTGGTGGACATTCACGGTCAGGGGGAGCATCTCTCCCTCCTGCGCGTCCGCAATCACGTCGATTTCGTCGATCAGTTCGGTGAGCTGTCGGAACAGCGTGAGCCCTTTGGCGCCCTAGTACACGAACTGCGAGACGTGCGTGACGAACTCCACACCCTGCGACGGGACGAGCGAGAACTGGCGCGACGGCAGGATCTGCTGACCTATCAGATAGGGGAGATCGAGAGCGCCGATCTGCGCACGGGCGAGGACGAGGAGCTAAGGCGCGAAAGCACGCTGCTGGCGAACGCAGAAGACCGCATGGAACTCGCCTCACGCATCTATGCCCTCCTGTACGAAGGCGAGGAGACGCAGCCGTCGGTGATGGACCTGATGGGTCTCGTCGTGGACGACATGGACGACCTCGCCGCCCTGGATGACGCCCTGGGCGAGACACGAGAGCAGATAGAGGACATATTCTATCAACTCCAGGACGTGGGGCGCGCCATGCGCACCTACCGGGACGAGGTAGAGTATGATCCCGAGGGACTGGAGCAGGTTCAGGAGCGCCTGGAACTGGTTCGCAGCCTGAAGCGCAAGTATGGCGACTCTATCGAGGAGATCCTGGCCTTTGCGGAAGAGGCGCAGAAGGAACTGGAAGCCGTCACCCATAGCGAGGAACGGATCGAGGCGCTGGCGGCCAGGGAGAAAGCGCTGCTCCAAGAGATCGCCGAGGCGGGGCAGGCTCTCAGCGCGGCCCGGGAGGAGGTCGCCCAGCGCTTGTGCCAGACTGTGGAGGCCGAACTGGCCGAACTGGACATGGAGAACGCGCACTTTTTGGTCGACAGGCACTGGCACAAGGTCAAAGAGGGAGAGGGACGGGACACAGTAGAGATCGAGGGCGATCACTATACCTTCGATGCCACGGGACTGGACCGCCTGGCCTTCCTGATCGCCCCCAACCCGGGCGAGGAGCCCAAGCCGCTGACCCGGATCGCCTCCGGCGGCGAGACCTCGCGCCTCATGCTGGCCCTTAAGACGGCCCTCTCCTCCGCCGATCCCGTGCCCATCCTCATCTTTGACGAGATCGACGCCGGCATCGGCGGGCGGGCGGGAAGGGTAGTGGGGGGAAAACTGTGGAGCCTGGCCAACGATCACCAGGTCTTTTGCGTCACCCACCTGCCCCAGATCGCCCGTTATGGCGAGCAGCATTTCCGGGTGCGCAAAAAGACAGCCCAGGGGCGCACCGTCTCCGTGGCCCAGGAACTCTCACATGCAGAGAGGGTGGAGGAACTGGCCATCATGTTGGGCGGCCGAGCCACAGAGACGACGCGCCAAAGCGCCGAGGAATTGTTGGAGACCTTTTCTCCCGTGCGCGAACGGGGATAAAACTACCCGTCTCCCACGTATAGGGACACGCCATCCGCGTGTCCCCGACGATCCCCCGATGCGCATCTGTCTCCTGGCTCGCCTACCCCTCCACTGATGCCTCTCCCCGCAACGCGCGGAAGGTGAGCGTCCACACCGTGGAGCGGAACACCAGATACAGTCCCCCCACAAACAGGCCGATCACCATCATGCCCAACAGGGCGGGAAAAGCCGCCACGATGGCACCGGCAAAGGAACGCGTCAGACGCAAGACGGCGAGAGCAGGGCCCACGATGCCACCAATCCCCAGCAAAACAAGGGGAATCATGACCACGCTCAGAGCCACGTTGATCAGTGCCACCAGCACCCACATCACGACGGACTCCCAAAGACGAGTACGCAAGAGCGTAAAGGCCCACCCGAGGGCATCAAAGACATTCTGCTCCTCGATAATAGAAGCGCGAAAGGCGAACATGCGCAGGATCGTCACAAGGGCCGAGATCGCCAATCCCAGGAGCAGGAGTAAGAGGAGAAGAACCAGGCCCGTGCCCACGCCCCACATGATGCCGAGCACGACCCAAATATTTCCCGCCCGAAAGAAAAAGATGGCCGGCAGGACGGCCACCAGCACGCCCAGGACGAATAACACGGCGAGTATCATGACCAGGACGAACCTGCCGATGCTGATCAGGATATCGATAGCAAAGAGGGGGAGGAAACGACGCCAGCCGACGCGCAGTCCCCACTGAAAGGTGATCACTTCCCCGTTATCCTCCTCGACGGTATTGACCAGACCGATCATGGCGCCAAAACTCGTATAGCGCACAAAGATACCCACGATGAGCAAAACGAGGCCCACCACAAAGGCGAGGCCCAGGAGAGCGAGGATAAAGGGTAATCCCGCCCGCAAATTCGAGAACGGCCCAGTAGAAAAAGGCATTCGACGAAACCAGGGCAAGTTACGCAAGTTCTGTATATCCGAACTCCTAAATATATACTGCAAACTGTTGCCGCCACCGCCGCCACCCTGGTTGCCGGCACCAAAAAGCGCCGCCGCCACGCCGAATATCCACAGCACCCTGTGCCGCCAGGTAATCCGCCACGCGCGCTTTAGAACGTTGCCATATTCCATGCGCCAACCTCCTTTATGCCCATCTATCATCCCGCCACAAAAAATGATCGCTCTCGTAAATCATCCACCAGGCCCTATCATACACATCTTTCATTTCCTGTTCAAGCGCCAGACAATTTGAAATACGACTTTTGTCAATCGTACAGCCGGTTTCGACGCTAAAATCACATCTCAGTCGCTTTTTCTTGAGCAAAATCACCTTGCTGTGGGAGATAAAGTCGAATCGGCCTTATCTCTGTCTGTTCAGGCGCAAGCCCCAAATTTCTTGTTATGATAACCCGTGCTATAATCGTATATTTGCAAAAGTCAAAGGAAATGACGTATAGAGTGAGCGAATACGCAGTCGATACAAAGGGTCTGCAGCGGACCATAAAGCGCTATGGAGAACCCGTAAGGCGCTGCTGTACATTGCCCATAACCGAAGAGAGCGTGTCTTATTGGGAGCGCGTGCTCTCCCGGCGCCATGCCGAGGTCGTCTTCCTGATACGGCGCACTACTGGACTCTATATCACCCACACCAAGGCCTCCTATCCGTCGGGTGTCTATCGGCTGCCCTCCGGGGGCATCGAACCCGGGGAGG
Source organism: Anaerolineae bacterium (assembly GCA_041685915.1). Lineage (GTDB taxonomy): Bacteria > Chloroflexota > Anaerolineae > UBA1429 > UBA1429 > JAWLEV01. The sequence continues at coordinate 6,037 of JAWLEV010000032.1, forward strand.
ATCTACTCTGCGCCCTATGGCGGGAGGTGACCGAGGAGACCAATCTCTCGCTGCGCATCGAGGATTTGCTGGCCATCATCCACTATCGTTTCAGATATGGAGAGAAGCGTCTGCCCTTTACCTCCTACCTGTTCAACCTTCAGGAAGATGACGCCCGCACCCTGCGGGCCACCGATCCGGAGGAGGAGATCACGGGGTTCAAAGAGAACACCCTGACCGAGATCGGCGCCCTGGCCGAGGAACTGGAATCCCTTTGCGGCAAATGGCGGGACTGGGGACGATTTAGAGCAGTGGTGCATCGCGTGGTGGAAGAGCTTCTCAGCGAAAAAGAATGAACGAGATGAACGAAATGACAAAGATGGAAGGCCTGAAAAGGGAGAGGGAAAATATGTACGACGTCATCGTGGTCGGCGCGGGCCATGCCGGCTGCGAGGCTGCCCTGGCTGCCGCCCGCATGGGCATGCGCACCTGCCTGCTGACCATGAATCTGGACCTGCTGGCCCAGATGCCCTGCAACCCCAGCATCGGCGGGCCAGCCAAGGGGCACCTGGTGCGGGAGATCGATGCCTTGGGAGGCGAGATGGCTCGCAACATCGACAAGACCTTTATTCAGATCCGCACCCTCAACCTCTCCAAAGGTCCGGCCGTGCAGGCCCTGCGGGCCCAGGCGGACAAACAGCTCTATTCCCTGAGCATGAAATATGCCCTAGAGCGCACGGATCACCTCTCCCTCAAACAGGCCCACGTGGAGGAACTGCTGGTGGAGGGGGACCGGGTGCGGGGCGTGAGGGCGGCCCGAGGAGAGACCTTTCATGGACACACGGTCATCCTGGCCAGCGGCACCTTTTTGGGAGGCCGCATCCTCAGCGGCGAGTATTCCACCCCGGCGGGCCGTGCCGGCGAGTTTCCTGCCAAGGGACTGTCGCACTCTCTGAAAGGGTTGGGATTCACCCTTGATCGCTTGCAAACGAACACCCCTCCCCGGGTGGACGCCCGCACCATAGATTATGAACAGACGGGATTCCAGTACGGCAGCGCCGAGCCCCTCTACTTTTCCTTTGAGGGAAAGCCTGACCGCATCCTGACGCTGCCCATCAATGAGGTCTATCCCATAGGGCGCCAGACGGCGTGGCGCCCGCAGATTCCCTGCTATCTGGTGCGCACCAACCGGGAAACCCACGACATCATCCGCGAGAATCTCCACCGCTCGCCCATCGCCCCGGGCAAACTCGACGCGAGCGGCCCTCGTTACTGTCCCTCCATCGAGGAAAAGATCGTGCGCTTTGCCCACAAGGAATCGCACCAATTCTTTCTGGAGCCAGAGGGCTGGGCCACCGGCGAGGTGTACGTTCAGGGCTGTTTCACCGGGCTGCCCTTTGACGTCCAGGCCTCTCTGCTACGCAGCATCCCCGCTCTGAGAGAGGTGGAGATCACGCGCCCGGGATACGCCATCGAGTACGATTTCGTCCTTCCCTACCAGATCAAGGTTTCCCTCGAGACCCACCGCGTCCGCGGCCTCTTTTTGGCCGGGCAGATCAACGGCACCTCTGGCTACGAGGAGGCGGCATCCCAGGGACTGTTGGCGGGCATCAACGCCGCCCTGTACGTCCGCGAGGAGGAGCCCCTGCATCTGGGGCGCGACCAGGCCTATCTCGGCGTATTGGTCGACGACCTGGTCACCAAGGATATCACCGAGCCCTATCGTATGATGACCTCGCGCGCCGAGTACCGTCTGCTCCTGCGCCAGGACAATGCCGACCTACGTCTTACGCCCATAGGCCATCGCGTGGGTCTGGTTTCAGAGGCCCGCTACCGCGCCACCGAGAAGAAGCAAAGGGCCGTAGAAGAGGAAAAGACCCGTCTGAAGGAGACGATCCTCCATGCCACCGCCGAACTGAATGCCTTTTTGGAAAAGGAGGGCGTCGATCCCCTCAACGAGGCCACCTCAGTGTATAATCTGCTAAAAAGGCCGGGCGCCAGCTACGACATCATACGGCGCTTCGCCCCACCGGACACTCCCTTGCCGCCTAAAGCGGCCGAGCAGGTGGCCCTCCAGATTCGCTACGAGGGCTATATCGAGAAACAGAAACGCCAAGTGGAGCGGGCGCGGCGCCTGGAAGATCGGCGTATCCCGGATGATTTTGACTATACCACCGTCACTGGCCTACGCAATGAGGCTGTGGAGCGCCTGAACTGGCATCAACCCCACACAGTGGGGCAGGCCTCGCGCATTCAGGGGGTCAATCCGGCGGACATCTCGGTACTCCTTGTGCACCTGGAACGTTATCGGCAGCAGTCCGAAGAGGAAAAAAGCCCTCAGGGGGAAGAGACCGTGGAAGACGAGGGATCGTAAGACAAGAGCGCGGCGTCACTCAGGTTCACCTTTTTCCGACATCCCCTCTCTACTTCCCTCTGCCTCGGAGGTACTCGTCGGCGCCTCCGCAGGCTTGGTGGGGGTCCGCGTATCCGTGGGGGTGGTGCTGGGTTCGGGAGAGGCCGTCACTTTTATCCTGATCGAACGCGCGACCTGAGATCCATCCTCGCGAACGACCGCATCCACCTCGGCGGTATCTCCCACGGCGGGCTCTCTATCAACATGGGTCTCATCGTCGATGATGACCTCCTGCTCCCCCACGGTCCAACGATCCCCTTCCATGGCTCGGATGGCTCCCTCAAACTGTACCACGTCCTCCGGCTCGTACTCGACGGTAACGCCCTTGGCCACGAGCCTCCCGTCAGGATACTCCTCAGCCTTCACATACACCGTCGCCCCTACCTCTGGCGTGCCCTCGATGACCGTATCTGGTTCGACCAACACCCGGCATCCCTCGATGATCCACACTTTTTCCTCCATGGACTCGATGACACCTTCAATCTCTCTGGGCTGCGACGGTTGCTCGGGGCCACGAAGCACCGTGATACTGCGGGCGATGAGCCGGCCGTCCGGTCTTTTGACCACGTCGACGGTGGCCCAACCACCGACCTGTGCCCGTGCCTGCTCCTCATCCATGAGCATCGTGCCCCCCAGTTCAAATCGCGTACCGGCCACCGTCCAGTGGTCATCGCCGATCTCCTCGATCACGCCTTCGATACACAGTCTGATATCGCGTGGCGACGGCTCAGGAGTAACCGTCTCGGTGGGCAGGGGCGTTCCCGTCGGCGACGGGATAGGGGTAAAGGAGGGAACGATATACATCGTCTCTGTCGCTGTGGCGTCAACAACCGCCGTCGCCACCATTTCTGCCGTCTCTGTGGGCAGATCGGTCGGGGTGGGCCTGGCCGTGTTTGTGGGTGACGGCTCCGGTGTCCAGGTCGGCGTCGCGTCAGATGTCGTATGAGACGGCGGAGAGGTGGGGTCCTCGCCCTGGAACTCGGTACTCGCCACGAGCGGCTTCTGCTCCCAAAGGCCCAGCGCCTTCGCCCTGACAGTACCATCGCCCTGAGTCTCGGCCAGCACCTGCACCTTGGTCCCGACGCTGGGAGAAAAAGTATCCGCCTCCGGATTCAATGCCATGGGGATACCGCTCACGACGACGGTATCGTCCTGCACGCTCTCCACAGCCCCTTCAAAGGTGACGTTAACGGTCCTGCCCTGGGCCACGATCTTTTTGATCTCCTCCACGCGACGTTCCCGATACCGCTGCTCCAGGTCGGCCTGCGCCTCCTCGTCAAAAGTGAGGAACAGGCACATCCTTTCCGAGGCACGCTTTACACCATACAGCGTATCGCCCGGCAGGCTGTTCGCCGAGACCATGATCCCCCCGCCCAGAATGCCCATCAGTAACAAAAAGACCACCACGACGGTCTGCAAGGCTTTGGAGCGAAAGGGCTGCGAAAACCAACCAAAATATCTCTGCCAGACAGCACTATCCGGCCGAGGGTTCTCGTGAGAATCTCGCCGATCCACCTCGGCCATAAAGCGTTCCCGAATCCGGGCCAGCGCATCCTCTGAGGAAGCATGACGTTCAACGCTCTGCTCAAAAGCCTGGCGAACCAGCAGGTCCGTACACAACAATGATCGCAGCTCATCCCGATACTGGGGATAGCGCCGCAAGCAATCCTCCAGGCTCTCGCCCTCTTTTATACGGGCGAGACATTCATCAAGAGCGTTCTCAAGTTTTCTCTGCATCTTTTTCCCCCACTTTTAGGTGGCGACGTAAAGAGGCAAGGGCCCTATATTGCAAAGACTTGACCGCCCCCTCTGTCTTGTTCAGGATGTTTGCTACCTCCAGATTAGAAAACCCCTCGAAAAACTTGAGCTCGATCACAGAGCGCTGTGCCTCCGTCAGATACTCCATCGCGTCTCGGACCGTCTCCATCGTGATCTCATTTTCCGCCGTCGCCACGGGATTATCGCCAGAGGCCACCAACCGCTCGTTCAAGGGAAGCATCTCCCGCTTGTCCTTGCGCCGGTAATGATCGACGACGGCATTATGCGCTATGCGATAGAGCCAACTGGAAAAAGAGCGCTTCCAAGTATTGGAATCCTCGATGGCATCCAGCATCTTGATAAAGACAGAGGCCGTGATGTCCTCTGCCAAACCCTTTCCTTCTACACGACGCAGAACGTAGGAGTAGATCCTCCCCGCGTAACGATCATAGATCTCTGCCAAAGCCCTTCTATCAGATTTCTTGGCTCTGGCAAAGAGTTCTTTATCGCCGTCGGCCTGCATCCGATGCGTCCCTCTCTATATAAGACGTAGCGTTCAACAAAAGGATACGGTCTCTTGGGAGAACGTGGCGCCCGCGACTTTTACAACCGCCATATCAACTATACCCGTACCACCGCAGCCCGCCCCCTCCAACACGAACGTGCAGGGAGGCGTTTGCGGGTGCGCGTACAAGAGTTTGTCATAGTGTACTACCATGTTATAATCGCATTCTAGTTCCCTCCCCCTTGCTCGGCAAATATGTGTCGATAATGAGAAAGAGATGTACCTGAAACAAAGAGAACGTCGGCGGTCGCGCTCCGTATGGCCCTGGATCCTTTCGGTCATCATCGCCATGGCCGCCGCCTGGTATCTGTATACAAAACAGACGACGGTGATAGAGGCCATACGCGGGCCTCTGCCGACGCCCACGCCGACAGAGATCAGCGCGCGGGAATACATGACCAAGGGAGGTAGGCTATTTCGCCAGGGAGAGTACGATGAGGCCATGGCCGCATATGAGCGAGCCACGGAACTGGACCCTTCTCTGGCAGCGGCTTACGCGCGGTGGGGACGCATCCTCGCCCTGCGCCGTCAGGGTGACGAGGCCGTACGCATAACGCAACGTGCCGTGGAGATCGACGCCGAGTCAGCAGAGAACCAGGCTCTCCTGGGCATGGCCCTGGACTGGAACGATCAGGCGGGAGATGCTATCGCCGCCTGCCTCAAGGCGACCAAACTGGACGACACCTATGCCCTGGGCTATGCGTGCCTGGCCGAGGCCTACGGAGACTTTGGACGGGTGCACGACGCCCACGAGATGGCTCAAAAGGCCGTCGAACTGGACGCCGACGACCCCTTTGTACGGCGCAACCTGGGATATACTTTTGAATTGCTGGGCCGTTACGAGGAGGCGATCCAGGAATATGAGGCAGCCATAGATCTAAATCCCAACCACGCTTTTATCTATCTCGATCTGGGGCGCAATTATCGCGCCCTCGATGATATGGAAGAGGCCGCCCGTCAGTTCGAAAAGGTCACCCAGGCCGACCCTCAGGACCCTCATGGCTATGATCAACTGGGATGGACATACTTTGCCCAAGGACTTTATGAGACAGCAATCAGCGAACTGGAAAAGGCCATAGAGATCGATCCAGACTATGCCCCCGCATATGGGCATCTGGGCATGGCGTATTATGTGCGACGTAATTATGAAGAGGCGATTCCCAACCTGAAAAAGGCCATCGACCTCGGCGCCCGTTCCGAGGATCACTGCTACGTGCTGGGTTTCTCCTATGCTTATCTGGGGCAGTGTGATGAGGGCATCGCCTGGTTTGAGGAGGCCCTGGAGATAAACCCCCACTCTTCCGTAGCCCAGGAGGGACTCCGCTACTGTCAGGGAAAAGAGTAGTGCATGTCATACGATTTCAAGGAATAAGGTGAAATATGAGACCCTCTTCGCAGAGACGGCGTACCTTGTTTGTGATCCTGAGCGTCATCGTTGCTGTCAGCATGATCTGCAGCCTGGTGGCCACATTGATACCGCCCCAAAGACCACAACCGCAACCTACCCCTCCACCGCCGGATACCATTCCGACATGGACACCCACGCCCACTCCATCGTCGATGGCCACACCGACCCCTCTATCCCCTGCTACCGAGCCTCCCACGGAACAACCATAAGCCGGCGAGGAGGCGGGCGCTGGCTTTGACACCTCCAGCCGTTCAAAGTATCCTCTATACGATAAAGGATGTCGCTAGCGTTCGAGGGCATGCGCATTACCTCATATGTACGTCTCGATAGGCGTGGAACGTATAACATTGTATAGCTATCTCGATACTTTGCTAGAGGTGAGGTGCACTTTTGTTCATCGATGAAGCAACCATCGTTGTTCGCAGCGGCGATGGTGGCGATGGTTGCGTGAGCTTTAGACGCGAGAAATTCGAATCCCGCGGCGGCCCCGATGGGGGCAGCGGTGGCAAGGGGGGAGACGTCTATCTCCGCGTGAACGAGAGCATCAATACCCTGACCTATTTCAACAGGCAGCGGCACTTTGTTGCCGGCGACGGAGGCCACGGAAAAGGCCGCAACAGAAAGGGAGAGGATGGAGAGGACGTCTATGTGGACGTTCCCCCCGGCACGGTGGTGCGCGACGCGGCCACGGGAGAGGTCATCCGCGATATGGTCGAGCCAGGAGAGACGTTCAGAGTGGTCGAGGGGGGGCGCGGTGGACGGGGAAACAGCGTCTTCAAGTCCTCCACGCGCCAAAGCCCGGGGTTTGCCGAGCTTGGCGAGCCCGGTGAGGAACGCACCCTCAATCTGGAACTGAAACTCATCGCCGACGTGGGGCTGCTGGGCAAGCCCAACGCGGGCAAGTCGACCCTCCTCGCCAGCGTGAGCGCGGCCAAGCCCAAGATCGCCGCCTATCCCTTTACCACCCTGGGACCCCTCCTCGGCGTGGTAGAGGTCGACACCCGCACCTTTGTCATGGCCGACATCCCCGGCCTCATCGAGGGTGCTCACCAGGGCGTGGGGCTGGGTCTAGAGTTCCTGCGCCACGTGGAGCGCACGCGCCTTCTCATTCACCTGCTCGATGGTGCCAGCCCGGATCCGGCAGAGGATTACAAAGAGATCCAGCAGGAGATAGCACTTTATAGCCAGGATCTGGCAGAAAAGGAGCAGATCGTCGTCCTGAACAAGATGGATCTGCCCGAGGCCCGGGAAAAGCATCCTCGTCTGGAAAAAGAACTCCCCGTGGAGAAAGTGTATGCCATATCAGCGGTCACTACAGAGGGGGTGCAGGAGCTGATGCGCGCCGTCGCCGACCGCCTGGAACAGATACCGGAAAAAGAGCCGGAAGAAGAGGAAGAGATGTTCGTCTTCCGACCTCATGAGGAGGGTGAGGACAAGACTGCCCAGGTCCAAAAGCTGGGGCCGGGTGTGTATCGTCTGTCGGGAGAGGAGATCGAACGCCTGGCCGTCATGACCGACTGGAGCAATCGCCAGGCGATGGAGCGCTTTGAGCGCATCATGAGGGCGCGAGGCATCTCGTCGCAGTTAAAAGAGGCCGGCGTCCAGGTTGGGGACACGGTGATAATAGATGACATCGAACTGGAATGGCATTAGATATATCCTCCCCGGGTGCGCATCTGGATCGGCTTGTTTCAAAAGACAGCAGGCGACTCGGCATCTTTGGCGGAACCTTTGATCCCATCCATATCGGACATCTCATCGTGGCCGAGGAGGCCAGGGCCCATCTGAATCTGGATTACGTGCTCTTTGTGCCAGCGCGTGTGTCGCCCCTGAAACCAGAGGGCACCCTCTTTTCTCCCGCCGAACGGCTGCGTATGGTGGAACTGGCCATCGAGGATAATCCCCATTTCGCCGTGTCGAGAATAGATCTGGGGAGGGAGGGACCATCCTATACGGTGGACACTCTGTGCACCATACGACATGAACTCCATGATGAGGTTCAACTCTTTTTTATCATGGGCGCGGACGCCCTGGAAAGTCTTAATTCCTGGTATCGGCCACGGGATATCATTCGCATGGCGCACATCGTCGCCATCAGCCGCCCCGGTGCCCACGTGGATCTGGAGGCTCTGGAGGAGGATCTGCCCGGCATATCGGAAGCCACAGATATCATCGACACGTTGCAGATCGGCATCTCCTCCACAGATTTGCGATCTCGGCTGGAGCAGGGTCTTCCCATCAGATATCAGGTGCCCGCTCCTGTGGAATCCTTTATCTATACACGTTGGCCGCCCTGAAAGAGGGCATGCCTACATGTCAGATACCCAAAGTCCGAGTCTTTTTAAAAGTGAGCGGGATATATCTATGCTGTCCAGTCTTTCTACCGCCTGCCTGTATCATCTTCCGTTACGTACCACGTTCCGCCTGGCCGCCGACGCGGGCTTTGACGGGGTCGAGTTGGTCATGTGCCCAGAGGTCTGGCTGCGAGGTGCAGACTTTGTGGCGGAGGCGGCCCGCCGATACGACCTGACGGTCTACAGCGTGCATCAGACCCTGCTGTGCATCAGTCCCCGCGGCAGCGGGGCAGGACGCATCGTGGACGCGGTAGATACAGCGCTGGCGCTGGGGGCCCGTTGCGTGGTGGCCCATACCACGTGGGCCGAGGGCTGGGAAGAACTCAAGGCCCAACACTGGCTGGACACTATCCAGGCCTGCCAGGAGCGCCTTGGAGACAGCGACACGCGATTATCCCTGGAGAATCTGGGCATCTATACAGATGCCCAGCATAGTCTATTGCAGGAGGTGCCCGCCCTCGTCAATTTCGCAGCGCGATACGATCTGGCCATCACCCTGGATACCTGCCACGTGGGAACGGAGGATCTGGTGACTGCCTACCAACTGGTAAAGGACCGCCTGGTGAACGTCCATCTCAGCGACCTATCCTTTTCCTCATCACGGCTTCCCCATCCTCTGTTGCAGGGCCTATTTACCCGCCATCGGATGCCCGGACAGGGCGACCTGCCCCTGGACGACGTGATGCGCCGGCTGGCAGCCGACGGCTTTGCGGGGCCCATCAGCGTCGAGGTCAGCCCCCTGGCCCTCGGCATGTGGCCATTCTCCAAAATAGAGGAACGCCTCGCCAAACTCGTCTCCTACGTTCGATCCTTTGAAAAGACACACGAGATGGTCCCGCGCCCCTGATATACCTGTATCCTTTTGATCCCTTTGGTGTTGTTAACTGCGGAAAGGCCGAGCGAGAATCGCACCCGTGTGATTCTTTTCCGAGGAGGTAAAATGCCCGCCAGAGACGTACGCATTGAACCCGTGACGAACCGTCGCGAACTAAAAGACCTGGTCATGTTCCCCTTTGATCTATACCGTGACGATCCCCATTGGGTCCCCCCCCTGATCAGTGAAAGGATGACTCACTATGATCCCGAGCAGAATCCTTTCTTCGACCATGCCGAGGCCCAGTTCTTTCGCGCCCTACGGGGCGACGAGACGGTGGGCACCATCGCGGCTATCGACGACGAGTTACATCCTCAAGTGTGGAACGAGCCCGTCGGCTTTTGGGGAGTGTTCGAGGTCATCGAGAACTATGAAGTAGCGGCCAGGCTTTTTTCCGCCGCGCGAGAGTGGCTCGCCTCCCGTAATCGGAAGATCATGCGTGGCCCGGTCAACCTGAACATCAATGACGAGGTCGGGCTGCTCATCGAGGGGTATGATGGATCTCCCGCCCTCATGATGCCCTATAATCCCCCTTATTACGAGACGTTCATAGAACGCTATGGCTTTCAAGAAGCCAAGGACCTGTACGCCTATAGACAAGAGATCGCGCGCTACAAAGATGGCTTGCCAGAGTCCGTCGTGCGCGGAGCACGCATCGCTGAGGAACGCTATAGCGCCACAGCACGATCCGCGGATCTCAAACAACTGGAAAGAGAGGTAGAGCTGATCAAGCCGATCTATCGCCAGGCCTGGTCGGAAAACTGGGGCGCGTTGCCCATGACGGACAAAGAGTTCGACTATTTGGCGGAATCGCTAAAAGTGGTTGTGGATCCGGACCTGACGATCCTGGCCTTTATAGACGGCGAACCGGTGGGCGTCATGATCACCGTGGCCGATTACAATCAGGTGGCCAAACATTTGAACGGACGGCTTTTTCCCTTTGGCTGGCTCAAGTTCCTGTGGTACAAACGCAAGATAGACGGGATACGAATATTGGTCATGGGCGTCCTGAAGGAGCACCGACTCAAGGGCATAGAGGGCCTCATGTTCCGCGAGGGATACCGAAAAAGCCTCAAAAAGGACTATGAATGGGTGGAAATGTCCTGGATCCTGGAGGATAATTATCGTATCATCCGCACCCTGGAGACCATATTCGGCGAGGTCTATCGCACATATCGTCTCTACGATATACCCACGCAGGGGGAAATAGGGTAATCGCCCTAGCAGGAACTCTGAACCACAAAGTGGAAGCGCTTTTGAAAACGCCTGAGCAACTTTAGCAGGGGTGTGCCAAAGAACCACAGGAGAAGGGCGTTTCCCACGGCACGGCTCAAATCCCACCAAAAGGAGGTCAGTCCGTAAAAGACAGCATAGCGCTTGAGGGTCTCCACCAAGCCTATGCCCGGTTGCCAGTACATCTCGGCCTGTTGAGGTTGAAAGACATAGGGCCAGAACCATACGTTCATCAGTGCGCCGAAGAGCAATCCCCAGATCAAGCCCCACAATCCCAGCACAATCACCTCTATACGGCCCTGGCGACGCAGATCCGGCAGCCAGGCCGACGTCAGGCCCACCCATCCCGTGGCGAACATCTGATAGGGAAGCCAGGGACCTATTCCCGCACCGATGATGGCCGAGACCAACAGGGAGAGGGCTCCCAACAGGAAACCAAAAGTGGCGCCATAGGTATAACCGCAGAGGATGGGGAGCACAAAGATGGCAGCAAATCCCGCTGGCCCGGGCACGGCCCGCAGGACGGCGTTGGTGGCCGTGAGCACGCCCAGCACGGCCACTATCTTGGCGTTCATCTCTCCACTCTCCAGGGTGACCAGCACGATCCCCAAACAGAGAGCGACGAGCAGCAGGGAGATCAGGGGGCTATCCTGAGCGTGAGCATCGCTGGCCACGGGAGATTGGGGCAGGGCGGTGCTGAAAAAGGGATAGAGCAGGGCCGCCAACCCCACCAGACTGGCCACGAGCAGGATGAGATCGTCCAGCAGGCGCCCGAGCTTCACGGCAGGCTCCTCAACACATCCTCCACCGTAAGATAGCGCTCGTCGCGCAGCAGCTTGTTGATCTGGGAGGAAAAGACCATGGACTGGGACATCACCTCTCGCGTACCGCCATCGACGATCACCTCCCCCTCTCCGAGGATGACCACCCGATCCACGGCAGAGGCCACCAACTCCACGTCGTGGGTGGAGAGGAGCACCGTATGGCCTGCAGTCCGCTCCCGCCGCAGATAATCGACCAGGGTCCTCTTCTGTACATAGTCGAGGCCGCGTGTCGGCTCATCCAGCAGAATGATGTCGGGCTCGGCGGCGAGGATGGAGGCCAGCGCCACCCGCTGCCTCTCCCCCACGCTCAGATCGCGGGGATAGCGCCGGGCCGCCTCGGCCAAACCCAACTCTTGCAGCAACTCCCGGGATCCCTCTGGAGGCAGGCCATGATTCCGGCGCGTAAAGGCCACCTCCTCTTCCACCGTATCGGCAAAGAGAAGGGCGTCCGGATTCTGGGGCACATAGCCCACCACTCGAATGATCTCCTCCAGAGGCACATGGGCGGTGTCCATGTCGCGTACGCACACCGATCCTCGCCCGGGCTCTAACAGGCCAACCAGATGCTTGAGCAGGGTGCTCTTGCCCGAACCGTTACGCCCCATGATGGCCACGCACTCGCCCCGGCGTATTTCCAGATCCAACCCTCGGAGCACCATCTGTCCATCGTAGGCAAACCAGAGATCGTGCACGGCCACGTCAAGGGGCGCATCGGGTGCCATGGCTTTCTCATCCGTCGTGGGGGGAGGTTCCAGGGTGAGGTCGCGCGCCTTTCGACGAGCCTCTTTTACAGTAAAGGGCAGGGGCGACCAGCCCAGCGCCTTGCCCAGAGCCACCAGGGGCGGCACCAGATCCGTCCGACGGAGCACCTCCTCCGGCGTGCCTCGAATGGGTGCCCGTCCGGGCGCGGGAAGAAACACCATCCTGTCCGCATATTGGACGACGCGCTCCAGGCGATGCTCCGAGAGGACGATGGTCAATCCCAGATCCAGGTTCAAGCGGCGCAGTGCGGTGAGCACCTCCTCCGCCGCCTGGGGATCGAGCTGGGATGTGGGCTCGTCGAGGACGAGCACCTGGGGCTGCAGGGTGAGCACGGAGGCGATGGCCACACGCTGCTTCTCCCCGCCCGATAGGGTACTGATGCGGCGATCGCGCAGGTGTGCGATATTCAGTTGATCGAGGACCTCTTCCACACGCTTGCGCATCAGGGTCTGTGGCAGATTGTGGTTCTCCATGCCAAAGGCCAGTTCATTCTCCACGGTATCCATCACGAACTGGGATTCGGGATCCTGAAAGACAAAGCCGACGGCAGAACTCATCTGGCGCGGCTGAGCACGAACGGGATTCCGCCCCGCGACGCGGATGGTACCTCCGATCTCGCCGCCGTAAAAGTGGGGGACCAGGCCGTTCAAGCAGCGCAGCAGGGTCGATTTCCCCGATCCGGAGGGGCCCACGACGAGGACGAAATCCCCCTCCCGTATCTCCAGATGCAGATCATCGAGCACGGGGCTCTGGGCCTCGGGATAAGCATAGGTGACGCCCTCGAAGGTGATCATGGCGTCCCTCCCAGAGCAGGCCCCTTGACCGCGGACCCAGACGCCCCTTCAGCGTCGCCAAACAGGACGATCAGGCCGGGAACGGCCAGCAGGGTCAAGAGGAGGCCGATTCCGGCCTGAAAGGGAGGCATCAGGGAATCGGGCGGATACGGATGATAGACGAGGGCCATCCCGTCTCTCATGCGCACAAACAGGAGGCCGGCCAGTACAGCCAGGCTGCAAAGGACGATGGCCGTGTCTCCCCTATGCCACCGGGCACGTCGATAGTGGCTGCGCTCCACACGGCTACCCAGCACATGAAACACATAAAAAAGGATCAAAAGGGCAATGATCGAAAGGGGCAGCCCCCAAGGGGCGAATTGAGAGAAATAGCGCCGCACAAAAAATCCTCCCACCAACAACAGCAAGGACAACAGGGTCAGGATCCGCAGCCCATTCCTTTCCCTCGGGGTCATGGTCGTGAGTTGCCCTCCAAAGCCTCGAGACTCCATGGCCTCGGCCAGCCCGATGGCCCGCTCAAGGGCAGTGGTCAACAGGGGCATAAGAAGGGGCAATAGATCCCGCCAGCCACGGAAGCGATGGCCGCGGATGCGCTGGGCCTCCCGTATCTCCTTGGCGCTGGCCACCATCTGGGGAATGAAGGTGAGGGCGATGCAGGCCACCACCCCGGCCTGATAGAAAAAGGGTGGCGTCAGGCGCAGCAACTGGGAGGCATCGACGGTGAGGTGAAACGTGCTCAGGATGAACAGGAGCACCCACAGGGAGAACCCGGAAACCAGGCCATAGACCACAGCCTCCAGGGTAATCCTGCCCCCCACCAGGGGCCAGTGCCTGGGCAGCACAAAGAGCACGTGCTCTCCCCGATGCACCATCAACGCATTAAAAGGCACGGTGATGAGCCAGATAAAGAGTCCCCATGTCAGCAGGGCATGCCAACTCTGGGCCATCCCGGTACTGTACCGCGTCGTCACGTGAATGAGCCAGGTCGAGAGGGCGATAAGGGTCAGATAGAGGGGATTGCGGGTGAGCAGCGCGGCGACGGCAGCGCTCGCTGTCCAGACAAGCCACACACGGGCACGATGCATGACGATTCAAGCCCTTTTCGTCATCTCTCCAGGAGTCCCTTCTCGCGCGCCTCGCTGTAGAGCATGCGCTCCGTCTCGATGTACCAGCGATCGATGGTGCGAAAACGGTCGCTGGTATCGAACATGGGGCCTACCTGCACGTCGTTCACCCGCGTATCCACGGCATAGCTATAGACGGGTTGATAGAGTAACAGGGAAGGCACATCGCGGGCGAAAAGCTCCTGAAACTCACGATACAGCGCCTCGCGCTCTTTGTTGTCCGTCGTGGCGCGAGCCTGCGCCAGGATCGCGTCCGCTTCCTCGCTCATATAACGTGAAAAGTTGAGCCCGTTCTCGTCGACCTGGCTCGAATGCCAGTAAGGGTAGGGATCGGGGTCGGGAGGCAGATTCTGCCAACCGCTCAGGACGGCATCAAATCTGCGCAAGCGCAACGATTGCCCCACCAGATCCTCCCAGTCCACCGTCTTGGGGACAGCGCGAATGCCAACGTCGGCCAACTGCTCGCTGATGGCCTCGATGAGGGCCACACGGCTAGGATCGTCCTCATTGGTGACGATCTCGAACTCCAATCTCAAATCCCCCCGTTCCCGCACACCATCATCGTCATCATCGAACCAATGATCCTCCTCAAGGAGGGCGACGGCCTTTTTAGGATCACGTTCGTATTTCGACACCTCGTCATGATAGGCCCATGAACGGGGCAGGATGGGGCTGTCAATCACGATCCCCTGTCCCTTGAGAACGTCATCCACAAGCGCCTGCCGATCCAGGGCCCACATCATGGCCTGCCGCACAGCACGCTCCTGAAAGATGGCCCGGTCCAGATTCAAAAAGACCATATTGTATCCCGAAAGGGACGCTGAATAGAGATTGAGGGTATCATCCTGACGAATGGGTTCGAGATGTTGGGGAAGGACGCGAGCGATACCATCGATCTCGCCACGCCCCCGCGCCTCAAAGACGGAGGGAGCATCGGGATAAAAGACGAACTCCAGCCGCTCCAGATAAGGCCGGGGACGATAGAAATCATCGTTGGCCACCAGGCGCACACGCTGCGCGCTGACCTCGTCGATCTTGAAGGGGCCAGTCCCGACGGGACTGGCGTTGAACTTGCTCTCCTCCAGGGCCTCGACAGAGACGCTTCCCAGGATATGGGCAGGAAGAATCCCCAGCGTCGTATAGTCGATAAAGGGGGCAAAAGGCTCTCGTAAGACAAAACGCACGGTATAGGCATCGATTTTTTCCACCACGACGGTGCGCCACATCTCGGAGAGGGAGGGGGCGCCATGAAAATCGGGGTCCTTGACGGTATTCACAGTAAAGACCACATCATCGGCGGTAAAGGGAGCCCCATCGTGCCAGCTCACGTCCTCCCGCAAGTGGAACGTATACGCCGTCCCATCGCGGGTAACGTCCCATTCTCTGGCCAGGTCGGGGACGATTTCCCCCTTTTCATTGGCCTTGGTCAACCCCGAAAAGATCAACGATGCCAGATCGGCATCCACGGGATTGGACTGACAGAGAATGGGATTGATGGTGTGGGGATTACCAGCGATGCCTTCCACATAGGTCCCGCCAACCTTGGGGACCCTGACCGTCGTGACGCTAAATGCTGCATAGCCCGTGACGACAAGCAGGAGGGCGATAGTCAGCAGTGCGACGATGACTTGAAGCCGTATGCGCCCCATGAGAGGGAATCCTCGGCGTCAGGACTGCACAAGTACGCTGGCTATCGAGGTGAGGAAAAAGACCACAGCGAGGACGATGGTCAGGTTAAAAAGGGTCTTTTCCATGCCCCGACGTTTATGTTGAACGGAACTCTCCCCACCGAACACACTGGCACTGCTGCCCCTGCTCTGAGCAGCGGTAAGTGCGATCAGGGCGATGGAGACGAGAATCTGAATGATATTCAAGTATACGCTCAAGGAATAACCCCCTATATAGGAAAACGTATCAAAGGACATATTATGCAAAAGCGACTAAAATCCATTATAGCACGTCCTGGCAACCCTCGCAAAGACACGAGTCGCGAATTCTCTTTTTCGCCAGCATTATCCTTCCAGTTTGTCTTCCAGACGTTGGAGGGCTTCCTGCAGTTCTTCCTGACGCACAGCGGTGGTCAGATCACCACGGGTGCGCTCTGTCACGCCGCGCACCATATCGGTGGTGCGGCGCAATCCACCCGTCAGCGCGTCGGGGAAATCGATGGTCACCAAGTGACTATACACCTCGTCCATCACCTCCAGCAACGCCTCGGCCTCCTCTGTATCGCCCCGACGTATACTCTCCAGGGCGAAACGGCGCATCTCCCCCATGGCCTCTCCCAGGCCGTTCAGATAGGGAGCGTAGGAAATCTCCAACTCATCGGGATCCGGAAGGGACTCCCCCATGACCAGGGCCAGAGTGATGGCCGCCTCGGCC
This sequence comes from Anaerolineae bacterium, assembly GCA_041685915.1. Classification (GTDB taxonomy): domain Bacteria; phylum Chloroflexota; class Anaerolineae; order UBA1429; family UBA1429; genus JAWLEV01. Next base: position 22,507 of record JAWLEV010000032.1, read on the forward strand.
AGTTCCTTGAGGGCATCCTGAACATACCCCGCATGATAGATATCGGCATAGGCCTCCGCATCACGGCACATGGTCTCGGCGGCCTCGCGGGCCTGGGTCAACAGGTCCCGGGCCGAGGCGTACTCGTGCCGATGTGTGGCGCGGATGCTGTTCGCGCAGTAACGGATGAGCGAGCGCGATCTGTTGAGGGTCAGATCCCGCACCTCGTTCTTTTTTGTAAGACGATCCTGTATGCGCTCGACGATGGGCTCCAATTCATGCAACATAACGCCTCCTATCTGCCACTTTTCGGATTCCTCATCCGCATCGGGCGTGTTGACCTTGCCAGACGTGTTCCCGAACCCTCGCAGGTATCCCCCTTTTTCATTCCTACGGTGTCTCCTCGAAGTTCACCCACGTTATCTTGCCGCGCTCACCCATGACATCCACAGGCTGTGAGGAGAGATCGATCAGATTTAGTGTATAGGTGACGGGATTACTCAGCCCGTCAAAGGAATACTGTCCCTCTCCATCGGTCATCGCGGTGGCCGACCAGTCCCAGGCCTGAATCTTGACCTGCACGCCGGAAACTCCCCGTTCCTCCTTATCCAGAACCTTTCCACGGATAAAGATGCTCTCCCGATCGATGGCCCGGCGCTCCACAAAACGCCCCACAAAGGTACCCGAAGGCGCCGACGGCTCCTCCGTCCCCTCACCGGGCACAACAGTGGGACCGTTCTCGCACTGCTCCGCGGCCTGCTCCAGCGCGCTCTCCACCTGGGCGTCATCCCCGATCTCCAACGCCTCGGCATATTCCTCCGCTGCCCGACACCACGCCTCCTCCTCCACCAGCACATCCCCGTGCTTCACATAGGCCTCGAATATTCGCTGCTCCACATCCTTGTATTGAGGATCCAGATCATACAGTTCGGAAAGGCTCTCAAGGGCCCTGTCCCAATCGGCGCCCCAATAGCTCATGGCCGTCGTATAGAGGTTAGCCAAGTTGCGAGCATGGGACACCCGGGTATCGTCGGGCCGCAACTCCAGAGCCCGATCAAAGAGGCGCACCGCCTCCTGCTCACGGTCCTGTTCCACAAGATCCAGACCATGCTGATACAGAGCAGTGAACAACATCCGCTCCACATCCTCCTGGCGATAGGAAGGATCCATGGTCAAAAGTTGATCTGCCGCCTCAAGCGCCCGCTGCCACTCCTCGTCGGCATAAGCAGCCTCCAGTTCCTCAAAGTACGCCGCCTTGGTCTCCTGCTGCAGGCGTGGTGTGGCAGTGGGTACCTCTCCCAACTGCTGACGCACCTCCTCCAGTTTGTTCACCATCTCCTCGTTTTCTGGATCCAGGGCCACAGCGTGCTCGAACTCGGCCACGGCGAGTTCCAGGTTCCCCTCTTCCAGATAGGCCAACCCCTTTTCATAATGCTGTGCGGCGACGCGCCTTTCCGTCCTGGCGCGATCTTGCAGGCCATAATATACGCCGGCAGCGCCAAGTCCCAAGATGATCACCACCACTAAAAGGGCAATGCCCAAGACGAGGATACTCCGTCCGCAGCCCTCTCCCTGGTTCTCCGCCTGGGGAGCCTCCGCCGACTCCTCGGTATTGGATTCTTCCAGCTTGTGGCCGCAGTTGGGGCAAAAGAGGGCTTTGCCCGAGATTTCGTAACCACACCGGGGACAGATCATCCTACCTTCCTCCCGTCGTTAAAAAGAGTGACTCGCCAGCAACGCCCCCTGTTCATCCATAACATGGATGGTCAAAGAGGCTTCCATATTCCCCGCGGCAGCAAATCGCCCCTCAAAAGGGGCATCGGGACGTACCGTAAAAGGTTGTGTGGCGATCTCCTGTTGACCCTGAAGAACCTGCAGCGTCGCCGTACGTTCGGTGGGGGAAAAGACGGATACCCTCACCTCCTTCCCCTCGCGCACGGCATACAGTGTCATTTTCTCGTTGGCAAAAGAGACCCCGCCGCACCGAACCACAGGATACCACGTCTCCTCATAGGCTACCTCCTCGCCGGGGCCCAGGGTCACGTCATCGTCAAAGGTGGGTGCGAGGCCACCCCACATCTCCACATAGCCCGCATCATCACTATCCGTAAAGGTCCTTGCATATTTTTGCTGGGGGCCAAACCCGAACAGCTTGCTACCCCGCGCGATCTGGGGGGGAAAGACGCGCACCATCCCCACCCGCATCGTCGGCTCATAGATTGCCGTAAACGGAGGCTCGACATCGGGGGCAAAAAAGCCCAACCAATCCCTCCATTGAGCATAGTGGCTCAGATCGCGCCCCTGATAGACGGGCCAGGGCAGGAACTCGCCTACGTCCGGCAATCCAGTATCCGCCGTATCGTGCACAATCACCTGGGACGTCGGATAGTAAAAGTGCAGACTGGGACGCACGCTGTGCGACCCTGGCGCCAGCATGGCGTTGATCCAGTACTGAAACGCCTGCTCCGATGCACTCGTGTTCTGCAAGGCGGAACGTACGGTAAAAGCAGCCCTCTGAGGATGCAGGATGACGCTCACCCGCGCTTCAATGTGACGGCTCTGCTCCTGAATATACATGGTCACCGCGGCGCTGCCATCCGCATGGCGTGCGATCTCGGCTTCCCACGGCTCGGCCGTCACATAGCCGTGCTCGTCCACCGGAAGACAGAACTCCATGCCGCCAACGGCCAGCCACCACCCCTGGTCCAGCGGCCCCCAATGTGTGGGCTTGATAACATCATTATTGTAGAACAGATCCTGCCCTGTGGGCAAAAAGCGACACTGATAGATCCGTCCTCCCAGCTCGGGCAGCAGGGCAAGTTCCAAATACTCGTTACGCATGATCAGCACCCGGTAGGTACGAGGACTGGGCGGCCCCACGCGATCCCTGTCCAGCAAAGGATAGGGATGTCCTGCCTCCTCCGGCGCCGTATAGAGGGCTTCCTCATAAGCATAGGTATCGATGGTCAGCTCGTCCCAGTACACCGAGACGGTGGGGTTGGGCGTCGGCGTGGCCGTGGGCTTTGGGGAGGGGGTGGGACTCGGCGTGGACGAGGAAATGGGCGTGGGGCTGCCCGTCGCATGTGGTTCCTCGCTCGGGGCAGGCTGCAGCCGAAAACTCTCCCGTGCGGATCCCGCATTACCCGCCGCATCCACAGCCTCGACGACGAGAACGTGCTCCCCCTTCCCCAGGTGCGACGTATCCACCGTATAACGCAGGGAGGCGCCGTCCACCTCATACAACAACTCCCCATCCAGGCGCAGGCTCATCTCGACCACATCGTCGCCATCCTGAACCTCCGCCACGACTTCGAAATCATGCCCAACCTCCTGTGTCGTCGGCATGGGCTCCAACAAAACCTGGGGGTCAGCGATCTCACGCAAGGTCCTGGAGACGACGAGCTCCCGGGCACACTCGGGGGCGACGACGACCACATCTGTCTCAAAGCCCTCTTTCTCCAGGCGAAGGGTGGCCTGTTGGGCCGTGGTATGCAGGGTGAGGGGGGTAAAGCCCTGCTCCTCCCCTGCGAAAAAGACCGTCGCTTCCGAGGGGGTGGAGACCACCCGGACCGAGGCCTGGCAGGGGGAGGGAGAGGCCTCAGGTATCCCCCCTGTAGGAGCGTCGGAAGCGGTCCGACAGCCCACCAGGAGAAGACAGGTCAGCGCCACGCCGAGGCAGCGCAGCAGATGCGTTCCCAAGGATGCCCCATCTATTCCAGCCTCATATGTTCCACCCGCACATCTCATGGCTCCATTATAGCCAAGGCCAGGGGCGGCGTCCAAAGAGGGATGAATGTTCCCCGTAATCCACTTTCGGTTCAGGCATGCTACACAATGCGGTGATGGAGATGGACTCAAGCACCCATCAGCCAGCGGGACAGGCGCACCAGGAAAAAGGGGAAAAGCCCCAGGACGACGAGGGCGACAGCGGCGAGAACGAGGGCGATGCGCAGCGACCAGGGAGGAGATGAATCGATGGCCACTCGCTCCCCTCGGAAGAGAGGCAGCACCAAGGGAACAAGGCTCCATAGACAGAGGATGCTCATAGCCAGCACCCAGGGCACCAGCCAGGTCAAATCAAGGGTCCACGCCAACCTGACCAGTTCAACGCGGACGATAAATCCCAGGGTGGGAGGCAGCCCCATCAGGGAGAGCAGACCGACACAGAGGGGTATCCCCACCAGGGGCGCGCTCACCACCGCGCCGGAAAGCAGTTGCCCGGGGGCCACAGCCCCAACCGAGGAGAACCAGCGCAGGGAGAGACGGATCACTCCCTGCGCCAATAGATAACCCGCTGTCACGGTGATGAGCATCGCCATACTCTGCCGGCGAAAGACAAGGGACAGGGCCAGCAGCAAAAACCCCCTCTGAGCGGCCAGCAGGCCTCCGATACTCTGCAAGGGGTCGCGCCGCGCATGGACAAGGACGACGGCCCATCCCCAGAGGAGACAGAGCAGGGAGAGGAACAGGAAAAACCAAAAGCATTCCCGGGCCAGGGGGCCCAGATGTAACCCCAGACGCAAGAGCACCAGCAGTCCCAGGAGGTGGGAGACAGGGCTATCTCCCTGGCTGTCAAACGTCTTAAGAGGGGGCAGCAGGCCCGTAGAAAGGGCGACACCGCCCATGAACAGGCCCAGGCCGAGATAAAAACTAAAGGGGTGGGGACCGCCGTGCTGCCATAAAAAGCGATCCAATACCGCCATCTCGAACGTCGCGGTCCCCTCATAAAGAAAGGCCGCCCCCAAGAGGACGACCATCGGAGCCAGCACGGCCCTGGTGGTATCCTGTGCATCCCTGTTCCCCGTCCGTGCCACCCCTCCGGCCACGCCATACAAGCCGATACCCACACCGAGACCCGGCAGGTTGGGGCTCCAGAGAGCCAACAGCCCTCCACAGGCCGCCACGAGGGAGAGGGGCACGTCGAGGCTGCTTCGCCGACGCCACACCTCATCGCAGAGCAGGGAAAGGGCCACCAATCCCAGAAAACTCCCCCCCGCGATATATTCCAACCTGGTAGGAACACGTATCTCTCCCATCCCAGAGGCAAAAAGGAAAAGATGGGGAGACAGCAAAAAGGCAAAGGGCAAGACGATTAGGGCCACGTAGACAGCCCAGGTCCCGAATGCAGAGGGCGCCAGGTGCTCCCACACCATAAAGCCAAGCACCGCACAGGCCAGCACACTCACGACGGGCACGGCGGGATCCATCACCGCTCCCTCTTACACCGGGG
>JAWLEV010000033.1:0-27576 GCA_041685915.1 Anaerolineae bacterium
AAGTCTGTAGATAGAGTTCCTCACCCCAGCCCGTGGCCACGGGCGCCCTTTGATCGCGCCGCTCCACCTGTACCCGAACGTCCTCTGCCCCGGCCCGTCGCGCCTCCCCCAAGGCCAACGCGCGGCCCCGCGCCTTGGCGCACGCCAGAGCCTCGTCCAGCGTGCCACAGTCACGCAATTGATCGGGAAAATGCACGCGGAAAAGCCCCGCGTCCTCGTCGGGAACGATCAGAACATGCACCCTGGAGACCACACTCCCGGCCACAGCCCCCAGGGCATTAGCCACCTCGGCATGTTGGGGAATATGCAGCGTGCCGTGTAGCAGATCCTGCACCCTGGGGAAATAGGTCTCCACAGGGGCCCCAATGCCCACCAACTGGGGCTGTAGCATGATCTGACATCTCAAACTGGAGGACGCTTGGGAGCACAGAGCCAGGTCCAGCAAAAAGCTATCCATACCTGAAGGATCCCCGTTGCCCTCATATCCCTCGTCATCAAGCAACTTGTGGGCGATCTCGGTGGCGATGCGCTCCGAGGTGCGCTGCAAAACGTCCTCACAGAGAGCCTCTACGTCCATATCGAAATACGTGCCCAACCGCTCAGCTGCCAGGCGAGACGCCTCTGCATCCCACTCTCCATAGTGCCCCAGGACGTGCGCTGCATCGGTGGGCGTGAATCCGGCGCGTACGACGAGGCCCCGACGCTCCAGATTTCTGAGGTGTCGCGCATAAAACCGTGGATATTCCATGAGGCGATGCACCCGCGCCAGGGAGCAGGGACCCTCCCTGAGCACATCCCATAGCCTCCTGACAAAGGGAGGATGCCCGTCATTGGCGTCCCAATCGTGACGCTGAAGGAGCAAAAACCCCTCTTGGTCTGGCCCTTCCAGTTCGCCCCCTTCCAACATACCCCTCACCTGCGGATACTGGGCCGCCAGGAAACAAAGGGGAACCATTCGCTCCGGCCCCACGTGCAATTCCCCATCATGGTTGAACCACACCTCGCTGTCCCCACCAAGTCCTACCGTGTGGGCATCGATGGCCTCCACCATGGTGCGCCAGCGCCCGACCCGTGCTCCCTGGGTACTGAGCCGGGGACGCCCCCCCTCGATGGCCGCGATATCCGTCGTCGTGCCGCCCATATCCACGACCACCAGATCATCATCGTGGGACAGCGCGCGAGCACCCACGACGCTGGCTGCCGGACCAGACAGGATCGTCTCCACGGGACGCTCCCTAGCCACCGCCGATCTGATCAACGAACCATCTCCCTTGACCACCATAAGGGGTGCGTCGATCCCCTGCTCGACCAGCGTGGCCTCCACGGCATCGATCAGCTCACATATCAGGGGAATGAGCCGCGCGTTCAGGGCCACCGTGGCGGCACGTCGCAGCGCGTCAAGGCGATGGGTGAGTTCGTGCCCGCAGGTCACGGGCAGATCCACCATCTCACGCGCCATACGTTTAACCTCCAGTTCGTGGGAGGGGTTACGCGTACCAAAATAGCCCGAGATGGCCAGGGCTGCTACGTGGGACGCCTGTTGCCGGATGGCTTCCCTGGCCGCTTCCACATCCAACGGCTCCCAGGCCTCGCCATTCGCCCTGTGGCCGCCGGGAATGCGGACATAGCGCGTCGTGCCCAACGCCTCGCCTATATCCACCGTCCCGTCCAGTCGTCCCTCGTAGCCAATAAGGAGCACACAGACCGGCGCCCCCTTGTCCTCCACGATGGCATTCGTGGCCAGCGTAGTGGAGAGGGACACCAGATGCACGTCCAGCCTCGTATCCTCCAGAACACGATCGACAGCCTCTCGAATACCGATAGACAGATCATGCTTGGTGGTCAGTGCCTTTGCCGAGGCCAGTACTCGGTTAGTCTCATATTCAACCAACACGGCATCCGTAAAGGTACCCCCGGTATCGATACCCAAGGCGATCTTCATCCGTCTCCTCTCCATCAAAAAGTTTTTGTATCCGTCTCACATGCCGTATTCACGCAGCATACGTCGCGCCACGGCGGCGGGATCCTGCTCCTCGATCACGGCGCGCTGATGTATCTCCCGCATCATGTCCTCCGTGAGCGCTGCGCTCAGGTCAACGAGCACGGGCTCCACACCCGGCGCTTTACGCAACACGGAGGTGCGAGCCACGGGCGCCAAGTTCGAGGCCTGAAAGAATTTCCTGTCATCCTCTAAAAGATACAGATCCTCCCTCATCAGCGTCGCGTCCACCGAGAGTCCCAGGGCACAATCACATTCCCCCTTTGTCAAAGCCTCATATCCCTCTCGCATGGAAAAAAAACGTACCTTTTGCTCTTTAAAACGAAAGCCGTAAACTCGCTCCATCCCTCGAACGCCATGTGCGGTATCGTAGAGTTCTCGTGGAGCACACAATGTCACGTCAGGGTCCACATCATTCACGTGGTGTGCCAGATCTCCCAACGTTGCGAGGCCATGCTCCTCTGCAAAAGATCTTTGCACGACCAGGGACATCCTGTGCTGCCAATCGCAGGGGGACAGCCACGTGATCTCGTTGAGGATATCCTCATCACACACTTTGGCGAACAACTCGCCGGCATCCGAGATGGGATAGTCATGCCCCAGATGAACGGTCCAGGCATCCCCCGTATAGTCCCAGCACACGTCCACATTGCCCGCCTCTAGTGCGGCACGGACCATCCAGGGGCTACCCATGCCCGATCTGTCCACGACGTCGTAACCCGCCTCTTGCAGGGCCAACACCGTCATCTTTCCCACGACCTGCTGTTCCAGCGTATCGGAGCTGGCCACGACGATTTGCACATCATCTTTTGGGTGGGGACCACACGCCGACAGGGTGAGCAAAAGACAGAGGGTCAGCATCCACAGTTTGCCAGGGATTCGCCGTCGACTCATCATACGGTGAGGCCAGGTTCCATTTTCAACATAGAATAAAGTCTAGACTAAAGTGGCGAGAATGAACTACAGATAGATCTCTCCCACCCACGTATCCTGTAGACGCAGGCGACCGGCCGTCGCGTCGCGCAGAACCGCGGTCAACTCTTCCACGCGATCATAGGGCACGGCGATCTCCATCGTCACGTCCTCGGCAAATGTCTCCTCTTGAACAGCCACCTCATACCGAGGAAACAGATGCCTCAAATCGTTATACAGCCCATAATCCACGGCGACGCGAGCCACCCGATGCAGGACCCGCTCCTCCGTCGGCAACGCCTTCAATGCCTCACGCACCGCGTTGCCATAGGCGCGAACGAGCCCTCCCGTTCCCAGTTTGGTACCTCCAAAGTAGCGGGTGACGACGGCGACTATTTCCAGCAACCCGCTTCCTTTCAACACGGCCAACATGGGTCTGCCCGCCGTTCCCCCCGGTTCGCCATCGTCCGAGGAGGCAAAGACTTCTCTGGGGGCCTCAGAGATCCTGTACGCCCAGGCATTGTGGCTGGCATCGCTGTATTCGGCCGCCGTCCTCTCAATGAACGCTCGGGCGGCATCCTCGGCGGGAGCATGCGTCACCGTGCCGATGAACACCGATCCTTTGACGACGGTCTCGCTACGCACCGCAGCGACGGGAATGCGATAACGGGGAGTGCCCCTCCCCTTCATCCCCATTAACCCAGATTCCTGGCATCCTGCAGCGTCGGCGCGTCCTCAATCAGCATCTTCCCCGCCACCACCTCGTCGATGGAATGCACCGTGCCCCCCGCAGTCTGGATAACACCGAGGATGGATTGATAGTTGAGATCATCCCCCTCCAGGGTCACCTTGGCATTCTCCACGTTCCGATCCATCTCGTAGATGTTGACGTTCACGCCATCTACATGTGGCAGGGCGGCCAGTTCCTGTGCCAACTCGATGATGGAAGGATTATGAGGTTTCAACACGTCCAGTACGATACGGCGTAATTTAGCCTCTACATCCACTTTAGCCTCTCCCTTGTCAAGACCTAAAGAGTATACGGACCCGACGGCGAAGAAAATCCGGCAATCCTACCACCGATTTCGCTTCCCCGCAGATAATCTCAACGCGACGCCCTCATGCCAGCTATCGCTTTGATGATCTGCCCGATAACCAAGGGAAGGAAACTCAGCCCAACGATCAGCCCCCACCCATCGTCACCAGGATACTCCACCTTCAGAAGGGTGGCAAACCCCGGCAAATAGATCGCCATCAGCAAGAGTATGGTGCAAAGGATCAGGGCGCCCCAAACCCAGGGATTCTGGACGATGTCGTTGTGAAAAAGTCTCGTATCGCCCGCGCGCATATTAAAGACGTGCCACAACTGGGCAAAAGCCAAGGTGAGAAACGAGACCGTCACCGCTTGTCCTTCCTCCATCCCCAACCAGAGGATGGCGAGGGCCAGCGCTCCCAGCACCGAGACGCTGATCAGCGACCCGTACCCCACGATGCCCAGCCAGTGATCGCGCGTGAGGACGGGCTCCTCAGGATCGCGGGGCGGGTGTTCCATGATGTGGGGATCGCCCTTTCCCACCCCCAGGGCCAGTGCGGGAAAAACGTCTGTGACCAGGTTCAGGAACAGGATCTGCAGTGGCAGGATGGGCAACGGAGCGCCCACCAACGACGCCAGGCCCACGACCATGATCTCGGCCATGTTGCAGGAGAGCAAATAGAGCACGAACTTGCGTATATTGTTGAAAATCGTCCGTCCTTGCTCGATGGCGGCGACGATGGTAGAGAAGCGATCGTCCTTGAGCACCATATCAGCGGCCTCTTTGGCCACCTGCGTGCCCCGCTGCCCCATGGCCACGCCGATATCCGCCTTCTTTAGCGCTGGCGCATCGTTTACCCCGTCGCCCGTCATGGCCACGATGGCCCCGCTCTCCTGATGTACGCTGATCAGGTCGAGCTTTTGCTCCGGAGTGACCCGGGCAAAGATGGGGGCATTCAATATTCGTTCCCGACGTTCCGCATTCAACGATACCTCGAGATCGCCGACGTCACCCCCATGGATCACCTCGGCCTCAGTACCATCGACCAGCCCGACGGCCCGGGCCACATTTCGTGCCGTCGCCGGCTGATCCCCCGTAATCATGGCGATCTTTACCCCCGCCCGCTGTGCGGCCCTGATCGAATCCTCCACATCGCTGCGCGGCGGGTCCAGCATGGCCTGCAAACCGAGAAAGGTCAGATCCTGATAGGGAGCAACTTCCAAAGAATCGACTGTCTTGCTTGCCATGGCGATGACGCGCAGCCCCTCTTCGGCCATCTCCTCGTTGCGCCTCATCCACTCCTGGCGCTCCTCAGCGGTGAGTTCCCGGTCCCCCTCCTCTGTCAGGATATGCGACGAGGCCTCGATAACGGGCTGCAGGGCCCCCTTGACGGCCACCAGATAGGATTCGTCCCCCTCACGCTCGTGAAAGGTGGCCATCATCTTGATCTCGGGGTCGAAGGCCTCCTCTCGAACCTCCGGCGTCTCCTCCGTCAGGTCGTCGCGATGGATCCCCGCCTTGGCAGCGGCGACCAGTAAAGCCACCTCTGTGGGATCGCCAACGGCCGAGTTCTTTGTATCCGACCGCTCATTTTGAAGCGAAGCATTATTGCACAATGCTCCGATCTTCAGCGTCCTTTGCAGGAGCCGATCTTCCGCTGGCTCTATGACCTGTCCATCGCGGCGGAATTCCCCCTCCGTTTCAAGTCCTTCGCCTCCGACCGCTATCTCACCAGCCGCCAGGGCCACCCGCGCGACCGTCATGCGGTTCTCCGTCAGCGTGCCCGTCTTGTCCGTGAGGATGACGTTCGTCGATCCCAGGGTCTCCACGGCCGAGAGACGGTTAACCACCGCGTTGCGTCGGGCCATGCGCCACATGCCCCGTGCCAGCGCGACGGTGGCCACGATGGGCAGCCCCTCCGGTATGCCGGCCACCGCCAGGGCGATGCCCGAGCGCATCATCAGCAAAGGATCCCGCCCGCCCAGCACGCCCGAAAGGATGACGAGGGCGGCGACGCCCAACGTTACCCAGATCAACCGCTGACCGAGATCGTCGAGCCGCCTCTCCAGGGGCGTGATCTCTTCCTCTGCCGTCGCGACGAGGGAGGAGATGTGCCCCAGTTCGGTATCCATACCGGTGGCCACGACCACTCCCTTGCCCGCTCCCCGGGTTATCGCCGTGCCCTTAAAGACCGTATTGGAGCGCTCGGCCAGGGGTGTATCTTCCGCGACGGGATCCGTCTGCTTGCCCACGGGCACGGATTCCCCCGTCAGGGCCGACTCGTCAACCTGCAACTTGGAGGCCTCGAACAGACGAAGGTCGGCGGTCACGACGTCGCCCCCCTCAAGATCCACGATATCGCCTGGCACAAGATCCTGAGCGGGGATCTCTTTCAGCTGTCCCTCGCGGCGCACCTTTGCTTCCACCTGGCTGAGTTTCTGCAGGGCCTCCATGGAGCGGACGGCCCGCAGTTCGGTGACAAAGCCGATGATCCCGTTTATCACGATCACGCCGCCAACGGCGACGCCCTCCACAAATTCACCAAAGGCGAAGGAGAGTATCGACGCGGCGGCAAGCAGGGCCACGATCAAACTCTTGAACTGCCGGACCAGGATCTCCCAGGCGCTCTCCGTCTCCGCCTCTCGGAGGCGATTCCGGCCAAAGCGCCGTCGCCGTCGCTCAACCTCGCCCGCATCGAGCCCCTCCTGCGGAGAGACCTCTAATGCGTCGAGTATCTGGTCGACGGAATGGGTCCAGGGACTTTTCACCTCCTCGATCTGCACGCTATCCCGTGAATCTGGAGGGTCCTCTCGTTCTTGATCGCTCCTGTTCATCTCTTAACTGCCTCCTCACAGTCTACCAAAAACTCGTTCATTACTTTTGCCATATCACTTTTCATCGTTGTACCCATGTGACTCAAATCGAGCCCCAAAAAGACATCTCCCATCCCTCCACAAAGATAAACTTTAGCACATCGCCCGTGCCCGCCCTTCATCCAACGCCCGACGAACGTGTTTCTCGCTCCTCATCACACCCCAAGACCCAAGAACAAACAAAAAACCCCCTCACTTCCAACCAGGTGGAAGAGGGGGGTCGAATCTGAATTGAGATTCTTCAACGCTGCCATATCCCCTCCCAACCGGCGACAGTTCTCTAGAAAAGGTCGACCATGCCGATTGCGAGGAAATTCACATCACACATACTCTTTTTCATCTCAAGAAAAGCCTACCACGTCTCGCGCGATCTGTCAAAACTTTTGAAACCGTTTTACACGACCCGAACGTTATGCTACAATGCTCTCGGCTTTGATTCAGCGGATGGATACAATTGATCGATGGGTTTTCATCGAGGAGGTTTGGGGATGGATAAAAAGACGATAAAGGATGTCGATTGGACGGAAAAGCGCGCCATCGTGCGCTGCGACTTTAATGTACCACTGAACGAGGATCTGGAGGTCACGGACGATACGCGCATCCGCGCGGCCTTGCCCACCATCCAGTATCTGTGCGAGCAGGGCGCGGCCATCAGCCTCTGCTCACACCTTGGCCGCCCCCAGGGAGAGGTGGACGAGTCACTGCGCATGGACCCCGTGGCCGAGTGCCTGAGCGAACTCCTCCAGGCGCCAGTAAAGAAACTGGACGACTGTGTGGGTCCAAAGGTGGAGGCCGCAGTGGAGGACAACGAGACAGGCGGGGTCATACTTTTGGAAAACCTGCGCTTCCACCCAGGAGAGCGAGCGAATGATCCCCAATTCGCAAAGAGTCTGGCCGCATTGGGGGACGTGTACGTGAACGATGCCTTTGGCACCTGCCATCGCGCCCATGCCTCTATGGTGGGCATAGCCCAGCATCTGCCCGCCGTGGCCGGATTTCTCGTGGATAAGGAGATCACCTTCCTTGGCAACGCCGTCCAGAACCCAGAACACCCCTTTGTGACCATCCTCGGCGGGGCCAAGGTATCGGACAAGATCGGCGTGATAGAGAACCTCCTGGATAAGGTGGAGATTCTGCTCATCGGCGGCGGGATGGCCAATACTTTTTTCAAAGCCAAAGGCTATGCCATGGGAGACTCCCTTGTGGAGGAGGACAGCGTCGACGCGGCGGCACGCTTCTTGGAACAGGCCAGCGACAAACTGCACCTGCCCGAGGATGTGGTCGTGGCTGACGCGTTCTCTGCGGACGCGAACAAGAAGACGATCCCCGCCGGTGACGTGGAGGCGGGCTGGCGCATCCTCGATATCGGGCCCAAGACGGTAGAGGCTTTTGCGGAAGAGGTCCAAAATGCGGCGACCGTCGTCTGGAACGGCCCCATGGGCGTCTTCGAACTCGCTCCCTTTGCCCAGGGAACCTTTGAACTGGCCAAGGCCCTGGCTGCGTCAGACGCCACGACCATCATCGGAGGAGGGGATTCCGCCGCAGCGGTGAGACAGGCGGGCGTGGTCGATGATATCACCCACGTCTCGACGGGTGGGGGTGCATCTCTCATGTTCCTTGAGGGAAAGGAACTCCCTGGCATCGCCGCACTGGACGATAAATAGAACGCTGGCAAAGAGACGTCTTATCGTATTAGGTAAAAGTACTCATCTTGAGAGGGTGGTGTCACCATCATGAGCGAGCGGCTCAGACGCGTGGGAGTCTTGACGGCGGGCGCGGGTAACCCCGCCCTTAATGCCTGTATTCGCGCTGTCGTGCGCATGGCAATTCACTGTAACCTGGAACCCTGGGGAGTAAGGGAGGGGTTTACTGGGCTGTCGAACGGGGAATTCGTACGCCTCTCCTCCCGTTCCGTCAGCCACATCATCGACAAGGGAGGAACGTTCCTCGGCGCATCGGAGGGCGAGCCCTTCGCGGGACAGTCCGAATTGCGCGAGGCGTTGCGCAATCTCCACGAGGCGGGTATCGATGGATTGGTTATCATAGGGGACGACGAAAGCCTGGAGGGAGCACAGGCCCTTGCGGAGGCTGAATTCCCCACCGTGGGCGTACCGGCTGACGTGGAGAACGACATACTGGGAACCAGCATGGCCCTGGGAGTCGATACGGCCCTGAATACGGCCGTGGAGGCCATCGACCACATCAGAGATACGGCCTTCTCGCGCGAGCAGGCCTTCCTGGTAGAGACGGTAGGCCGCACCGGCTACATGGCCCTGATGGTGGGTATAGCCAATGGGGCAGAGATGGTCTGCATCCCCGAGATTCCCGTCGATTTGGAAGAGATCGTGCAGCATGTGGCGGATGCCTATGTGAGGGGCAAGCGATACTGCATCATCACCGTCACCCAGGGTATGGAACCAGATGCCGCCGCTATCGTCGACTATATTGAGGAACATGAGGAAGAAGCGGGTTTTGGAGCTCGCCTGAGCGTCTTGGGCTACATTCAGCGTGGAGGCTCTCCCACCGCAAAGGACCGCCTGCTGGCCACCCGGCTTGGCGCCGCGGCCGTCGAGGCGTTGCAGGAGGGCAAGAGCGGCATCATGGTGGGGTATGTTGACGCCAAGATCAAGATCTCGCCGCTGGCCGAGGTCTTGGAGGGCAAACCCGAGATCGAGGAGAGATATTACAAGCTTGTCCAGATCCTCGCCCGCTAGCAGCAGTCCTGAGGAGCATCTCGCAAGGAATGCCCTCCTCCAGTGGCACGAGCATCAGGATCTCCCCTCTCTGCCATCTCTGCGGCGGCCTCGGCAGCCGCTTGGGGATCTCCCAAATAGTAGCGACGTCGGGGGACCAGATCGTCATTCAGCTCGTAAATGAGAGGAATTCCCGTGGGAATGTAAAAACCAGCGATCTCATCATCGGGGATCTCGTCCAGATGCTTGACCAAAGCCCGAAGGCTGTTACCATGGGCCACAATTAACACCCTCTGTCCCGCTTTGATATCAGGGACGACGCTCTCGCACCAATAGGGCAGCATGCGTTCCACGGTATCCCTGAGGCTCTCAGACCGCGGGATCTCATCCTTCGCAAGATCAGCATAGCGTGGATCCCACGCCGCATGCCTGGGGTCCCTCGCATCCAGTGGCGGAGGTGCCACATCGTAGCCGCGGCGCCAGATGAAAACCTGCTCCTTGCCCAGCCGTTGGGCCACCTTCACTTTGTGGTAGCCTTGTAGCGCACCATAATGGCGCTCATTGAGCCGCCAAGAACGCCTCACGGGAATCCACATGAGGTCCAGTTCGTCCAGGATGATCCACAGCGTCCTGATGGCCCGCTTGAGCACCGAGGTATAAGCGATATCGAAAGTATGGCCGCCCTCTTTCAAAAGCTGAGCAGCATGCTTGGCTTCCTCTATACCCTTTGCGGAAAGATCCACGTCCACCCAGCCGGTAAATCTGTTCGCCAGGTTCCAGACGCTCTGCCCGTGTCGCACGAGGACCAGTTTATACATCGAGAACCCTCCTTCCCATGCATAGCTCGCCGGGGCGGGAACGCGTCGGGCATCTATGGCGAGACGGCCGCACGAAATTTCATTATGCTGGAAAAAGTCGCCCGAAAATACGCCTGGTTCCAGGGTGTGACGGGTGCCCTTCTCGCCCATGTGAGATCGGCTAGGACTCGACCTGCGCCCGTCTCTCCCTCACCAACTCGATGCTCACGGTACCCAGGCCCAGCATGAGCCAGAGCAGGGCGGAAGCATGGGGGAAATCGAGATTGAACAGATAGTGATCCACAAGTCCTGCAACCATCGCACCACTTACGGCCAGACAGGTGCCCAAAAGCAGAGGATCCAGTTCCCAATCCCGACAACAAAGGGGAAACGTTTTCAAAAAGCGTACCACAAACGTGACTAGCACACTCAGGAAAGCGCCAAGCCCCAGAAAACCCATCTCCTCCGCGATGAGCAGATATACAGAAGAGACCCCCAGGTAGGTATCGATGTCGGGGGTGCCCGCGAATCCCACGCCGAGCCACGGATAGCGCAAGATGAGAGTGAGGGCGTCCTTGTACTCACCGAAACGCATCTGCGTGGCCAGATCCTCTCCCTGTATCCCTTCAGCAAAGTGCTGAACGTAGACCTGGGCCGAGGGCAACAGGAAGAGACAACCAAGTATCAGCAGACCGATCCACAACATGCGCCGATAGCGGAGCAATCCAAGAAGCATAAAGGCCACCCCCAGACCCACAAAGGAACCGCGAGAGAAGGTAAGTATCATACAGGTGACAATGACGAGCAACAGGAGAATGAGCCATCCCCGGGGCAGCATGGGACGTCTGGCCAGGGCCTGGGCGGCGGTGAGGGTGCCCGTAAAGATGAGCAGCCCCCCCAGGACATTGGGATCGACAGAAGTAGAGGTCGCTCGTAAGGGCAGATCGGGATTGTCCTCGACATGGCGCAGGACCCCGGAGCCGGCAGGATAGCGCACGACGCGAAGAGTCGACAGCAAGCGCACAGTCAAATCATCGGGCAGGACATAGAGCACGATCCCTATCAATGCCGCGAGAGCGCCGGCCAGGATCAGGGCCCCCACGATGATCTGTAATCGTTCCTTGTCACGCACCACATTGATGGTGACCAGAAAGAGAAGTATGCTAAGTATTATCTCCGCAAAGCGACGTAGCACATTAGGCGTCAGAGGGGCGTGTCCAAGGCCGGCGATAAAGGACACGACGGCCAAAAAGGCGAAAACGAGCATGGGCAGCGTGGGAGAGTAGGTGACAAAGTCCTGGTCCTTCTCTGTCACCAACTTGCTTACCCAGACGAAAAAGATGCCAAACAGCACCAGGTCAAGAAAGGTAGGAGAGAATCCTATATCGACGGGGATGGCGGCAAATGGTACGAGACAGATGATGCCCACCAATACCAGCAGGCCGGCAAAGACGCTCCTTAGCATAAAATAGCCCACTGCCAGAGCGATCAGGGCCGCACTCCCCAGAATCCCCCCCAGAGAACCGATGACGGCCCCTGTGAGCCCTCCCGCTACAAGACATACGACGATTACCAAAAGAGCGCGAACAAGGGGGTTACGATGGACGAGACCACGTTGCATGCGCTCCCACACCAGATCGATCAAAGAGGATACTCGCTCTCAATGACAGTCAATCTACAAACCCATGGTAGCACAAGGAGTGTATCGTGCCAAAAGGGACCATCGTCGAATACGTGTTCTCGTTTGACCCACGATCCAAAGAGGGGCAAAATAAGCTAGAGAAGCGACTGTCATACTGGCAAGACGACTAGGACTGGATAGAGAGGTGGACGATATGAATGAGATCGTCGATTTGTGGGAAACGCCTGTGGGAAAAGACAACTATATGATTGCCGGTTGGCGCCAATGGGCCGACGCCGGTGAGATCTCTTCTGGACTCCCCGACTATCTTGTCGATCTCACAGATGCAAAGAAAATAGGAGAGATCACCTATGATGGTTTCTATCTCTTTCAAATTCCGGGCGCACACCATCTGCTCAGACCCCATGTAAGGCTCGTGGACGGGTATCGCGAGGAGGTGATAGGTAATAGAAACGAGATTTTCTATGCCGACCTTGGAGACAAGGGACTGGTGATATTTTTGGGAGATGAACCCCATCGGCAAGAGGACGAGTACGCCAGGGCCTTTTTTGAGATGGCCAAAGCCCTAAAAGTTGAGCGCATCGTGGCCGTGGGCGGTGTCTACGGATCAACACCCTACGATAGGGATCGAGAGGCCTCCTGCGTCTACAGCCTCCCCGACATGAAAGAGGAACTGGAAAACTATTCCGTCAGGTTCTCCAACTATGAGGGGGGGGCGACGATTGGAACCTACCTGGCCCACAGTGCGGAACGGTACGGCATGGAACTGGTGGTACTCTATGCCTTTGCCCCCGCCTACGAGTTCAGCCAACTCGGCATCACCCTTCAGGGAATGCGTGTAGAAACGGATTGGAAGGCCTGGTACGATCTCATGGTGCGTATCAATTATATGTTCAAATTGGGGCTTGATCTGTCAGAGTTGGAGGAGCAGAGCCAGGAACTCATCGAGGAATGGGACGAAAGGATCGAAGAACTGGAAAAAGAGCATCCGGAACTCCACGTCAAAGAATATCTTGATAACGTAGCCGAGGATTTTGTAGAGCACCCCTTTATCCCCCTGGACGACGCGTGGGATGAACTTGATAACATCGACGACCTCTTTACCCGCGGGGAAGATCAGGAATAACCCACTATCCTGGCTGCGCCTCATCTACGACGAGGAAGGGACGGCATGAGCGTTTACGCCGTCCCTTCCACATCCATATAGCGGGGACGAAGGATGGCAATATGAAGCGCCGAAAAGCAAATACGCCGGAACGACCATACGAAACACATAGAAGGTACACTTGCAAAAAGGGAATGACATGACAGAAGAATCGCTGGAGCGAGATCAGGTTCGAGAAAAAGACAAATGGCGCCTCAAAGCACTCTACGCCCATGACGCGGCTTGGGAACGCGACTTGGGAGCCGCCCAGGAAATGCCCCAGGAGGTGGCCTCTTACAGCGGTAGGCTTGATTCTGCAGATATGCTGGCCCAGGCACTGCAGACCTGGTTTGCGTCCAACAGGCAGATAGAAAGGCTGTGGGTCTATGCTCATCTGCGGGCCGACGAGGATCTCAGCAACAGTCACTATGAACAGATGCGGGAACGGGCGCGCTCCCTGTACGTCGAACTGAACACAGCGGGCTCTTTCCTGGCCCCAGAGATCCTGGCCCTCGACGAGGAGACTGTATGGGAGTGGCTGCAAGAGGATAGCCTCGCTCCCTACCGCGTCTGGCTTCAGGATGTGCTGCGACATAAGCCATACACCCTCTCCCGCGACGAGGAACGGCTCATGTCCATGGCCAGCGAACCCCTGGCTGCCTTTGACAAGATATTTCGCGTGCTCAAGAACGTAGATCTGGCGGCCCGTTTGCCCCAGATCAAGGACAAAGAGGGAAAAGAGCGACAGCTGACCCACGCCTCATTTTTAAACTTTTTACGGAGCAAGGATAGAACGGTACGCAAGGCCGTTTACGACAAATACTATGCCGAGTATCGGGGGAACCGGCAGACCATCTCTGCAACCCTCGACGGCACGGTCAAGGCCCACATCTTTGAGGCGCGCGTACGGGGCTTTTCCTCGGCCCTGGAGGCCGCCCTCTTTGAGGATAACGTGACAACTTCGGTCTACAATACGTTGATCTCCACCGTGCATGATGCTCTACCCCCCTTCTATCGCTATATGACCCTCCGTAAGCGCCTGCTGGGACTCGATCAGATGCACATGTATGATATCTACGTGCCGGCAGTCCCCAGGGTGACCGCGCATTATGAGTATGAGGAAGCCGTGGATGTAATCTGCCGGGCCATGGAGCCTCTGGGGGCAGAATATGTCAATACGCTGCGCCGTGGCTTATCTGAGGGATGGGTGGATCGTTACGAGAATGTGGGCAAGCGCTCCGGGGCTTATTCTTCGGGCTGCTATGATTCCATGCCCTATATTCTCATGAACTATACGGGGGATCTGGACTCTGTTTTCACCCTGGCCCACGAGGCGGGCCACTCCATGCACAGCTGGTACTCAAAGCGCAACCAGCCCTACCCCTTGGCAGACTATCGCATTCTCGTGGCCGAGGTGGCCTCGACGGTCAATGAGAGCCTCCTCACCCACCATCTGCTCTCCACCGCAGGGGATGACGCCATGCGTGCCTACCTGATCGACCGCTATCTGGACAGCTTTCGGGGCACCCTGTTCCGCCAGACCATGTTCGCCGAGTTCGAAAAGATGATCCACGCACAGAGCGAGGAGGGCCAACCCCTCACTGCCGACGGCCTGGACGAGACCTACTATGAACTGGTAAAACATTACTTTGGCGATAGCGTGGCCTTTGACGAGGAGGACGCCCCCATTGCCTGGGAATGGTCCCGCATCGACCACTTTTTCTACAATTTCTACGTCTACAAATACGCCACGGGGATGAGCGCCGCCATCGCCATCGCCTCTAGGATCCTGCAAGAAGAGGAAGGCGCCCTTGACGACTATCTCACCTTCCTAAAGAGTGGCCGCAGCAAGTATCCGCTGGAATTGCTAAAGGATACCGGTGTCGACCTCACCACGCCGGACCCGGTCGAGGATGCCCTTGCCGAGTTCGAGAAACAGTTGACGGAACTGGAATCCTTGGTCTGACGTCTCTGCGAGGCTCAGAGGCGAAAGCTCAGCTTCCTCTGCCATCCTCTTTTTCGTGTTCCAGGACAAAGGCCAGGCCCGCTGCGTTGCTCTCTATGACGCCCAAATCATGTTCGTTGGGACGGCCACGGATATCCCCCAGACATCCGTAGAGATTGCTCGGCGAGTCCTCATCGTGGAACTCGCCCACCGTGTACCACTTGCCCCGAACCTCGAATCCCAGATGGCGGAACATCTGCGCCATATGGTCGCCAGCCGGCGTGGCCTCGTCAATCCCCGTGTGGGGCCCGGCATAGGTCACAAAGACTACGGCCCACTTGTTAGGCAAGGTGGGAGCACGCAACTGCACCTGATCCTGCGCATGGGCTCTCCGCAACTGCTCCTTGATATAGCGTCCCACAGGAGCCGGCACGGTAAAATTATAGGCGGGGGCGCCCAGACAGACGAGATCATAGGCATAGAGATCAACTTCACTGGCATCTTGGAGGGACATAAGCTGGACGTCGGCGTTACGACTCTCCAACCCCTTTACGATGGCCTCGGCGACCCTTTTGGTGTTACCTCCTGGCGAGAAATAGATGACCACACTTTTCAATGGCATGGCGTTGACGTTTTTCCTTTCCCCATACGCTCACCGTCCGTCGATACGGGAATTCGTATACGGCAAAGCGCGCGAACTTCACATGGAAGGCAGCAGTTCCGCCCCCACGAGTATCTCCCTCAGGCGCTCTCGCGTTGCCCCGTCAGCCGGCAACAGGGGAGAACGCGGCATTCCCCCCTGATAGCCCAAAAGGTCCAGACAACCTTTCAGGCCGGGGATACCATATCCCGAGGTGACGGCCCGTCCCACCGGCATGAGCCGGTAGTGGATGTCCCTCGCCTCATCGTCCCTTCCCCCATTCACCAGTTCCCAGACGTTGACGCATTCCCTCGGCGCCACATTGGCCAGGGCCAGAACACCTCCACAGGCACCTGCCTGAAGCGCACTGAAAAAGGCCGGCCCGTTGCCCACCAGGACATTGAAATCGGGGGGACAGAGGCGCACCAGGTCGATGATCTGCCCAATATCCCCGGCGCTATCTTTGATGCCGATGATGTCCTCATGGGAGGCCAGGCGGGCCACCGTCTCGGGCGAGATGTTCAGATGAGTAAACTTGGGGACATTGTAGATCAGGATGGGCAATGGGGAAGCGTCGGCCAGTGCCTCATAGTGATGGGCGAGGGCCACCGGCGTCATCTGTTTGGCGTAAAAGGACGGCGTCATCACCAGGGCCATTTCCGCGCCCGCCTCGGCGGCCTTTTCGGTCAGCCGAATCGTCGCCGTGGTGGACTGACGTCCCGTGCCCGCGATGACCCGCTGCTCTGCAAGGGCTGCCTCCCGGACCACGCGCACGGCCTCCAGCACCTCCTCCGTCTCCAAAAATGCGCTTTCCCCGTTGGAACCGGCCACCACGTAACCGGCCAGTCCCGTCTCGTTCCACTTTCCCACATTGTCTCTCAGGGCCTCGCGATCCAACTCGCCCCGGGCATCGAACGGTGTGGCGATGGGAGGATATACTCCACTTATATCCATGGTATGGGTGCTCCTATCAAATTTCTACTCTGAACATGTCAAGATTTCCAGCCTACCTGGATGACGTCTCAAGATACGCTCCAAAATCCTCGCACGCCCTGCCCGTCACCTTTTGCGCCCAATAGGCATTGGTGCGAAACAGGCTCTCAAACGTCCCCGCATCGGACCAGAATCCGTCCAACTCTGCCCAGCGTAACTGATCGATCTCGATATACATATTGTTGATATCCGTAATCTCCAGTTCACCCCGTTCCGAGGGGGTGGCCCTGCGGATAAAATCGAACACACGCCCATCATAGAGATAAAGGCCTGTGACGGCATAATCGCTCTTGGGCTCCTCGGGCTTTTCCTCGATGGCCACAATTCGGTCGGTCTGCGGATCGAATTGTGGCACGCCAAAGCGTTCCGGATCGGGGACGCGTCGCAAAAAGACGAGAGCCCCCTCATCGAATCCCCGTACAGCCTCAGAGATATCGGCATCGGTGGTATTGTCACCCAGAATGACAGCCAGGGGTTCCCCATCGGAAAAGTCCTCCGCCAATCGTAGGGCATCGGCGATACCCCCTTCGTCCTCCTGATAGGCATACTCCAGATGATCCACGCCCAACTCTTGGCCATTCTTTAATACCCGGATGAAATCCCCCGCATGAGGACCACCGGTGACGACCATGATCTCGGTGACACCCGCCTGCACCAGGGTATCGATGGGATAAAAGATCATGGGTTTGTTATAGACTGGCAGTAGATGCTTGTTTGTAGCGTGGGTCAGGGGGTAGAGTCGCGTACCCAACCCCCCAGCGAGCACGACACCTTTCATCGGACAACTCCTTTCTCTTGCGCGTTCACTTTTCCAGAGGATACACACCGGAATTCGATTTTGCATCTGCTCCTATCATAGTGCAAGCTCTCCACGCTGTCGAGTGGGAAGAAGAGACCGTTTGGTGCGCGCCATACTTGACACCGATTTGACCGTAGAACATATGTTCATTATAATGAACATAGGCAGTCGAGAGAAGGGAGTGGCGTGCGACATGGCAAAGGAATTATCTGAACGTCAAAAAAAGATCCTGGATACGATCCGCGACTACTTGATGGAATACGGCTATCCTCCTACCATCCGGGAGATCGGTGAGGCGACCGGTATCTCTTCCACCTCCGTGGTCAGTTACAATCTGAACGCGCTGGAGAAAAAAGGGTATCTTACCCGCAACAAGGACACCTCTCGTGGCTTGCGCCTGCAGGAAGAGACGACGGCCATGCCCGTCCCCCTGTTGGGCAATATCGTGGCCGGCGAACCCATCCCCGTTCCGGGAAATGAGGCCCCCGAGGCAGCACTGGATCATATCGCCGTGCCTACGGACATGCTCAATAACACGGAGGACATCTATGCACTTCGGGTACGCGGAAATTCGATGATCGACAGCCTCATCGGCGATGGCGACATCGTCGTCATGCGCCACCAGCGATCGGCCGAGAATGGCGACACCGTGGCTGCCTGGCTCGTGGACGAGGAAACGGTGACCTTGAAAGAGTTCCACCTGGAAGCGGGCGGTCAGCGCGTGCGCCTGCAGCCCCGTAACCCCACTTTCGACCCCATTTATGTGAGGGCCGACAAGGTGGAGATACAGGGTAAGGTCATCGGCGTCATCCGCGAGATGTGAGATCAGGAAGTGGGACGCCGCATCTCCTCCACATACTCCAGTGATTGATGGCGAAAATAGGTCTCATAGAGTTCGGCATAGTGCCCTCCCTTTTCCATGAGCGTTTCGTGATCGCCTTCCTCGATGATGCGTCCCTCGCGCATCACGATGATGCGATCCACGTTTCTCACCGTGGAAAGCCTATGGGCGATGACGATGGAGGTGCGCTCCTCCATCACCAACTCCAATCCCTCCTGAATCTGGGCCTCTGTAAAGGGATCCACGCTGGCCGTGGCCTCGTCAAGGATAAAGATGGCTGGATCGTTGAGCAGCACACGGGCCAATGCCACCAACTGTCGCTGCCCCATGGACAATCTTGTTCCTCGCTCCCCCACCTCTGTCTGTAGCCCCTGGGGAAGATCCTCGATCCAGCCCTCCGTTCCCACCCGCATGGCCACGTCCTCTACTTCCTGTCTTGAGGCCTCGGGCCTGGCATAGCGGATATTGTCGCATACGGTGCCGGAAAAGAGAAAGGCTGTCTGGGGTACAAAGCCCAGGTGTCGACGGTAGTCGATGAGGTCAAGCGTGCGGATGTCCATACCATCCACCAGAATCTGTCCGCCCTGGAATTCATAGAGGCGGGCCAGGAGACGCGCCACGCTCGTCTTCCCTGCTCCCGTGTGTCCCACCAGGGCCACCGTCTCGCCGGGCGTGATGTGCAAGGAGAAATCGGGCAGAACGATCTCTTCTCCCGTGTACGACAGGCGCACGTTCTCGAAATCGATATGCCCCTCAAGATCGGGGACGGCCCGATCGTCCGTCTGCACCACCTCCGGTTCGGCATCTATCAGGGAGAAGACGCGCTCCGCCGCCGAAAGGCCATCCTGAAATTGGCTCCAGAACGAGGCGATATTTGTCATGGGAAACCAGAAACGCCCCATGGCCTGCATAAAGAGGTACCACTCGCCAACGGTAATGGCGCCGATGGCCAGCAAGCCTCCCTCTCCCCGAACCCCCTCCAGCGCGCTGGCTCCCGCAAAGTAAAGTATGATGGCGGTCACGATGCCAAAGGTGCCCGTGAGAAGGGGAAAGATAGTATTGATGGTCAAGCCACGCACCACGTTGACCTGATACGCCTGCTCGTTCAGGGCCGAAAATTCCTCGTACATCCTTTGCTCTTGCCGGAAACCCTTGGCTATCGCGATACCGCTGACCGACTCCTGAATGTTGGCGTTGACCTTGGCCAGCACACGCCGCGCGTTGCGCGTGGCCTGGCGCGCGAGGTGGCGGAAGCTCAGCGCGATGGCAAAGACCAGAGGCGTCATGGCCCATATGAGAAGTGTAAGGCGCACATTGATGCTGAAAGCTGCCACGGCGATCACGGCCACACTCAGTATCTGGCTGAAGAGGTTCATGGTCAGATCCACGGTATTGGAAAAGTCCCTCGTGTCCGAGGTCAGGCGACTCACAATCTTGCCCGTGGGCTGCTGATCGTGGAAGGAGAGGTCGTGGTTCACCACGGCTTTGAAGGCGTCGTCGCGCAGGGCCAACACCACGTCGCCGATGGCCCTTGCCGACTGGGCTTGCCGCACATAGTTCAGGAACCAGGCCAACAGACGCAACAGGAGCATGGCCGCCACCAGCGCCCCGATACGCCCTACCGTGGGCGAGGTAGTCGCCACATCGATACCCTGGGACACGATGATGGGCACCGCAGCCCCAAATAAAGAGTCCCCCACCATGGCCATAGCGGCTATGGTCATGGATCGCGCCCTGAGGCGAAAGTAGCCGATGATGCGCCGCACTAGTTCGCCATCGCTGTACTCGCGATCATAGGGCTCGCTATCGAGTCCACCCAGGATAAAGCCCATCGCTCCCTACCTCACTTCCCGTCTTCTATACATCGTCATTCTTCCTCGTATCGCGCAAAGATACGTCTGTAGGCCCGACATCCTCTCATAAGCTCCTCATGGCTGCCCTGACCTATTAACTCCCCACGCCGCAAGACGAGAATACGGTCGGCCCAGCGTATCTGGGAGAGACGATGCGTGATGATAAAGGTCGTTCTTCCCTCCTGCACACGGAACATGGCCTCCTGAATCCTGTCCTCCGTCTCGCTGTCTATGGCACTGGTAGAATCGTCGAGAACGAGAATGCCGGGATCGGCCAAAAAGGCCCGCGCGATGGCGATCCGCTGTCGCTGTCCGCCGGATAGAGTGACACCCCGCTCCCCAATCTCGGTCTCATATCCCTCCTCAAAGCCCTCGATGAAATCGTGGGCCTGGGCCTGGCGCGCGGCCCGCTCGATGGCCTCCCGGTCCGCCTGCTGGCCCACACCGAAAGCGATATTCTCGGCCAGGGAACGGGAGAACAAAAAGATATCCTGCTCGATGCTGGATATCTGCGAGCGCAGACTCTCCATATTCCACCCGCGCACGTCCACGCCGTCCACGCGCACGCAGCCCTCGTCAACGTCATATACGCGATTGAGCAGTCGGGTCAGGGTCGTCTTCCCGGAACCCGTCTCGCCCACGATGGCGATGGTCTCCCCAGGCAGGGCGTGAAAGCTCACGTCCTCGAGTACAGGCGTGTCCTCATCGTAGCCAAAGGTGACGTGCTCGAAGCGCACCTCGCCCTCGATGGGCCGCTTGGCAAATCCTTCCTCGTTCTCGTCCAGCTCCGTCTCCGTGGTCATGAGCGCCAGGATGCGCTCCGCGCTCACGATGCCCATCTCCACCAGTGTAAAGGTAAAGATGGAGATAAAGGTGGGAAAATTCAACAGACCAACGAGCCCCATATAGGAGACCACGTTGCCCACGTCAAAGCCAGGATCGCGCATATAGACGCCCAGGGCATGAAGCAGGGCCAGGCCAAAGGCCGCGCCATATACCATGAGGGGCAGATACCGCGCCTGAATCCTGCCTCGCTCAACGAACAGCTCCCGAAAGTCAGCGGCGTCCTCGTAGAATTTCCTCTCTTCTCGCTCCTCCTGGGCGTTCACTTTGATCACCTCGATGCCCGAGATGGACTCGGCCACCTCCGAGTTCATCTCGCCGAACTGCCGCCGCATGGCATCGGCGACGGGGTTCAGCCGCCCCGTATAGTCCTTGAGGGTGATGACCAAAAAGATGACAAAGAGCAAAGGCACGACCAGCAGTTCCAGACGAATGGTGGCAATGGTGGCGATGGGCACCACCACACCGACGAGGGAGTCAAAGATCAACCGTACGCCAGGACTGGCCATGAGGTTGATCTGACGCACGTCGTTGGTCGCCCTGGCCATAAGATCGCCCACACTCTGATCGTCATGGAAGCTGAGGCTCTTGCCCAACAGGCTACGATACAGTTCGTCACGACAGTCCCTCTCCAGACGCTGGGCCAGAAACTCTACAGAGACGTTACTTCCCAGGCTGAGCACCGCCTGAGCCAGACGCACCCCGGCAAACAGGACGGCAAGTTCAAGCAGATCACCCAGGGCGGGTTGCGGGGTCGTGACCCAACGAAAGGCATCCCCGATGATCAACCGCGAGTAACTCATGAGCACATTCGCCAGAATAGTGCCCAGAGCCATCCCCAAGGGAAGATGCGGATAACGCAGGACGTGGGAGATGATCCAGCGCAGAGGGCTGGATCGATTGTATTCCTGTGCCTCCTTGACGGTGAATTCCTGTCTGTCCAACGATTTCTCCCAAGAACAAAAAATCACGAAAAACTATTGTACTGCTTACCAGACAAACTGACAAAGCACCGAATTCCCTCACCAGACCTCCCCTAATGGGTTAGAAATCGCTCTCGAAGGCGCCTATAGCGAATTTGACAGCCTTAAACCCCGCGACTATATTAGTATATAAGTAATCACTAAATCAAAGCCATGAGCGAAATAGACGAACTGGTTTCCTTCTACAAAGCCTTGGCCGATGAGACGCGGCTACGGCTCATAAGCCTGTTGGCCCGACAGCGACCTGGGCGGGCCCTCTGCGTAAGCCGTCTGGCCCAGGAACTGGGCGTGAGTTCTTCGGCTGTGTCCCAGCACCTGCGCATACTGAAGGATTTGGGGTTGGTGCGGGGAGAGCGTCAGGGCTATCGGCTTCACTACTATCTGGATCATGAACGCATCGCCGCTTATCAGCGCCTGGCCCGCGAGCAATTGGGCGAGGCCTTCTGTAAACTCAAAATGGAATCCTAGCCCTTTAGAGAGGAGGTGAGACCTATGTGCTGCAACTGTGGATGCGCCCATCCGGAACGACTGGAAGGTGAGCCTGGCGATTGCACCCCCGAGCAGATTCGAGAATGCCACGGCGATGTCAGTGAGCACCCGTGTGAGAGGAAAAAGTAGTATAGCGATCCGAGGCGTACAGTCGCGCCGAATGGCGACTGTACGCCTCGGCATGCGACAAAATGATCTTCAATCGATAAAGCCCCCTCCCGGAGAGTGGCTGACATGGGGACTGAAAGCGACATGTCAGACTTTTTCCAGTGGAAAGGACGACACAGGAGATGAAGAATGAAAATCGACAATATCTTGTCCCTCCAGGATTTTTCTCGGGAAAGCCCAAACAAGATTGACATTCTAAAATCAGAGAATTTCAACGTCGTTCTCGTTTGTTTTGAGGCTGGACAGGAAATTCCTCCCCATCCCGAACCGTACGCGGTTTTCTTCTTGGTTCTCAGGGGCCAGGGCATATTCACCAACAGTGAGGGGAGTTTCAGGCTGGAAGAAGAATCGAGTATTTTCATCGAAAAAGACGAACCAAGAGGGATCAAAAGCCTGGAAGAGCTAGTCATCTTGGGAATTCAAGATGGCCACTAGGAACTTTTGATGCACATCAATAAGCAGATCCACGAGGGCTCCGCCGAGAATCCTGGACTCGCGGGACCGAGGGAAAGCATATGGGCACAGTGAATGGGGATCAGTTCAGACGACGACAGAGGAGGAACATCAAGCCATGAAGAGGTCAGGGGCTCCATCACCAAGCAAAGACCAGGGGCAGGGAGTTCGACAGGAGAGTGGCTCCCAGAACGCCATGGGCCGAGAAAAGGGTCCAGGAAAAAAGGGCGGACGTCCTCCCAGCGATATAGGCCCCATTCTAAAGCGGCTGCTGCAGTATATAAGGCCCCACAGCAAGATGATGCTGTTGGTCCTCGTGGCCGTCCTGGCCACCACCGTTATGGAACTGGCCCCGCCCTGGCTGATTCGTTACGGCGTGGACCAGTTCATCCTCAAGGGTCGAACGGAACGCCTGTGGTGGCTGGCGGGGGGATTGCTGGGGCTCTCCCTCGTGCAGGGGGCCATAGACTTTGCCCGGCTCTACCTGGGCGCCTACGTGGGTCAGCGCATCATCTTTGGCATCCGCAATGACGTGTTTGAACATCTGAGCCAACTATCCTTCTCCTTTTACGACCAGACCCGCACGGGGGACTTGATGTCCCGGGTCACGTCAGATGTGGATACCCTGAGCGACTTTTTTTCCAGGGCCGTGGTGATCGTGGTAGGCAACAGCCTGACCCTGCTGGGTATCCTGGCGATCCTGCTGGTATGGGATTGGCGCATGGGATTGCTGTATCTCTTCTTCCTCCCCCTCATGGTCCATGGGATGCTGATCTATGCCCGACGTCTGCGTCCGGTCTTTGGTAGGGTACGCCGAAAACTGGCCGACCTCACCACAGCGATACAGGAAAGCCTGGTGGGCATCCAGGTCATAAAGCTATTTGGACGGGAAGACATGGAGGAGGAAACGATCGATCGGCAGAGTGAGAATCTCCTGGACGTCAATATCGAGGCCGGCAAGATCCGCGCCCTTTGGATGCCCTACGTCAATGTGCTAAGCGGCGTATTTATGGCCCTCGTCCTTTGGGCCGGTGGTGGAGGCGTCATTCGGGACGCGATCTCCCTGGGAACCCTGATCGGCTTTACCACCTATATCAACATGCTGTTCCGCCCCATTCGTCAGACGGGGATGATGTTGAACGCCTTTATGCGCGCCACGGCGGCGGCAGAGCGTATCTTTGACATCCTCGATATCGAGCCCGAGGTGAAGGATGTCCCCGACGCCTATTCTCTCCCCCCCGTTGAGGGCCGGATCCGCTACGAGCACGTCCACTTTTCCTACAACGAGGGCGACGAGGTGCTTCGCGACATCAACCTGGATATCGCTCCCGGCGAGATGGTGGCCCTGGTGGGGCCCTCGGGAACGGGCAAGACGACCATGGTCCACCTCCTGCCCCGCTTCTACGACGTGGACCAGGGGCGCATCACCATCGATGGCCACGACATCCGCGACGTCACGCTAAAGAGCCTCCGCGACGCCATCGGCATCGCCTTACAGACAGTGTTCCTCTTTGACGCCTCCATCGGCGAGAATATCGCCTACGGAAGCGCCGACGCCAGCCCGGAGGATGTCGAGTGGGCAGCACGTACCGTACAGATACACGATTTTATAGAATCCCTGCCCATGGGGTATGGAACGCCCGTGGGCGAGAGGGGCGTGCGCCTGTCCGGCGGACAACGCCAACGCATCGCTCTGGCCCGCGTCCTGCTCACCGACCCCCACATCCTCATCTTTGACGAGCCCACCTCCAGTGTGGACGCGGACACCGAACGCCGCATGCAACAGGCTATGGAGACGGTGCGTGAGGGCCGCACCACCCTCGTCATCGCCCACAGACTGTGGACGGTGCAGCAGGCGGATCGTATCGTGGTTCTCAAAGAGGGCCGCATCGCGGAACAGGCCCACGGTACCGAGGAGCGGTCGGCCCACGAACTCCTCATGGAGGAAGGTGGACTTTACCAAGAGATGTACAGTTTACAATTTCAAGGGGAAGTGCTGGAAGGAGTGAGCGCATGAGTATTCGCGGTGGATTTATGAGACGTCTCCAGGGGGAAGAACAAGATTACAGTCTTCGCCACCTGGATCGCCAGGCTATACGTATGCTCACGCGATACCTGCGGCCCCATCTGGGCCGCCTGCTCCTGGCCATGGGGGCCATGTTACTGGTGACGGGATCCGTGCTCCTGATGCCCTACTTGAGCAAGGTGGCCATCGACGGTTACATTGCACAGGGCGATTTTAGGGGCTTGAGTCTTATCTGCCTCCTTTACCTGGGCGTCAACGGGCTCTTTTGGGCGGCGCGATATGCCCAGGGCTACCTGTCGACCTGGGTCGGCGAACACGTTATCTATGCCATCCGACGGGATCTGCTCCATCGGGTGTTGCAACAGTCCATGGCCTTTCACGAGAAGGAACGCGTGGGACAGATCGCCTCCCGCCTCACCAACGATGTCAATACCCTGTCGGACATGGTATCCAGCAGCCTCATCAATCTGTTCAGCGACGTGTTGACTTTGGCTGGCATAGTCGTTATCATGCTGCTCCTCAACGTGCGCCTCAGCCTGGTCACCATGATATCCATTCCCGTGGTCATCGTCAGCATGGGATACCTGGGCAAAAAGATGAGGGTTGCCTATCGCCAAGTGCAGCAGGAACTGGCCGCCGTGAACGCCGGTGTGGAACAGGGAGTGTCCGGCATGCGTGTGGTACAGTCCCTCTCCCAGGAATCCTTTACCGTGCAGCAGTTCGAGAACCTGAGTCTGCGTAACCTACAGGCCAACCTTCGCGTGAGCCTCCTTTTTGCCGCCGTATTTCCCATCATGACCATCACCAACATGTTGGGCACGGCCCTCGTCCTGGGTTATGGGGGCATGTTGGTGGCCCAGGGCACCCTCACCATCGGCGTGCTCCTGGCCTTTATGGGCTATGTGAACCGCTTTTTCGGTCCCCTCCGCGAGTTGAGCCTGGTCTACAATACCTTCCAGTCCGCTGCTGCTTCCCTGGACCGCATCAGCGAGTATATGAACGAGCCCCTACAAGTGGAGCCCCCTAAGAATCCCCAAACCCCCAAAGACGGATTCCGGGGCGCCATCACCTTCTCCGACGTCACCTTTGGTTACGAGGAGGAGACCGTGCTCCATGATCTGGACCTATCCATTCGCCCCACAGAGACCATCGCCTTGGTGGGGCCCACGGGCGCGGGCAAGAGTACCATCGCCCGTTTGTTGACCCGACTCTATGATACGCAGGAGGGCACGGTCACCATCGATGGCATAGATGTGCAGGACATCGCCTTTGAGGACCTGCGTCGCCTGATCATGCTGGTGCCCCAGGATGTCTTTCTCTTTGCCGACAGCATCCGGGAGAATATACGCTACGGCAATCCCCAGGCTACGGACGAGGAAATAGAGGAAGCGGCCAGGCGCGCCCAGGCGCATCAATTCATCGAGGGATTGCCCCAGGGATACGATACCCAGGTGGGAGAGAGCGGCGCACTCCTATCGGGAGGGCAACGGCAACTCGTGGCCTTTGCCCGCGCTCTGCTGGCCGACCCCAAGATCCTTATCCTGGATGAGGCCACGGCCGACGTGGATCCCTATACCGAGGCTCTGATCCAACAGGCCATGGACGCCATCAGGGAAGATCGTACCACCATCATCATCGCCCACCGCTTCTCCACCCTGCGCAAGGCCGACCGCATCATCGTCGTCGAGGACGGTCGTATCGCGGGCCAGGGTTCCCATAGTGAACTGATGGGGACCAACCCCACCTACCAGCGCCTCTATCAGCGGCAGTGGGCTGCCACCTCATCGAACCAGGTTCCGGAATCCCAATAACAGGAATGGATAAAGCGATAGATGCACAGCATCTGACCAAATACTATCATGACCTTCTCGCTGTCAATGATGTCAGCTTCTCGGTGCAAGAGGGTGAGTTGTTCGGCTTGCTCGGGCCCAATGGCGCGGGCAAGACGACGACTATCCGCATGCTCACGGGGCTGACCACACCCTCCTCGGGGACGGCGACCGTGGCCGGTCTCGACATTGCCCGTCGCCCCGTCGAGGTGAAGCACCAAATCGGCGTCGTGTCCGATGTCGCGGCCCTCTACAGCGAGATGAGCGCCTGGGACAACCTCACCTTTGTGGCCAGGATGCACGGGATGCCTCGTGAGAGAAGGATTGGCCGGGCCGAGGAACTGCTGCACCTCTTTGGCCTGTACGACATGGGCCACAAACGCGTCGGCGCCCTCTCGACGGGGCTAGAAAAGCGCTTGACGATTGCTGCCGCCCTGATCCACGAACCCCAAATCCTCTTTCTGGATGAGCCAACCACCGGCCTTGATGTCCAGAGTGCCCGCTTGATCCGCGACCTGATGCGGGAACTGAATGGCAGAGGCGTGACAATTCTGCTCACGACGCACTATATCGAGGAGGCCGATCAACTGTGCCAGCGCATCGCGATCCTGAACCAGGGT
>JAWLEV010000034.1:0-14857 GCA_041685915.1 Anaerolineae bacterium
GTCCAGCCCACATTCAACAGGCCACTGGGAAATGCCGTATATTCGGCGTCGGCTGCCTCCCACCCGCCGTAAATAGTCTGAAAATGGGGAAAGACGTGCCTGGAAAAGCGCCACAGCCAGGGAGATATCGCCACCAGCGACAGGCCACCCAGCAGAAAAAGGGTTCTGCCCAGACGCCTCCACGCCCTCACCTTCCCGCGCCGGCGCACCAGCCACAAAATGCCGTAGGGAATCCAGAACAGCACGTAAAACACGAGCACCCGATAGTGCGTCAGGGCCAGACCCGCCGCCAGCATGATGGCGACCACCCACGGGCCACAAGCGCCCCCTTTGTCCGCGAAAAGCCAATGGGTCGCCAGAAGGAGGGAGGGCAATATCACAAGCCCCGCCAACTGGGTATAACGCCCCCAACTCACATAATAGGCGGGCATATAGGCGAGGGCACTGACCACCACGGCGGCCGCCACCCCGGCCCAGCGTCGTCCCGTCCATTCCACCGTCAGCCCATAGATCGTCAGCACGGCAAGAGCATTCAGAACTTGGCCCAGAAGCATCACCGCGCGATGGGGCGGCAGGTCACTCAACCAGGTGAGGACGGCGGCATTGGCATGAAAACCAAAGTGATAATGAAACCTCTCCACGGGCATATAAGGCACCCAGGAAGAGGGAACCACGCCCCGTTCGGAGATCATCCGCGTGACGACGCTGTGATGGAAGGAATCGACCCACGCCGGGACCACCAGTTCGCGCACCTGGACGAAACGGGTGATCAAGGTGATAATCAGGATGAAGGCAAGGGCCAGATCAGGCAGGGGAAAGTCTTCCTCACCTCCCGCACGTAAGAGCCTCTCGCCACGCCTGCCCCACAGGCGGTACAGTACCAGCACCAACGACGCCACCAAAAGCGCCCACATCCCCACTCTGGTGGTGATCACGCTCGCCCCAAAGAGGCTTTGCCACAAAAGAAAAAGGGGCCACGTCACCAGGCTGAGGGAGAGGGCGAGGGCGAAAAAGGTGCCTACATCCACCCGCCCCCAGGGCAAACAGTAAAGGGTCACGGCCAGCCCGGGGAGGCAAAGTGACAGGAGCAGGGCCGGCAGGTAAGGTACACGACCAGCCACCCCCCGGAGGCCGTCAACCAGAGCATCGCTCAAATGATAGTCGTAAAAGGTAACAAAGCGGAGGTCCCCTGCCATCTTTTCGCCGTTATGAAGCATATCGCCGTGGACATAGGCCTCGGTACTGCTCGTCCACACGCCCAGACCATAATCGCCATTACAGCGCAGCGTGAGACGATAGGGCACGCCACCCGAATCGGGAATGGGAGGGAAGGAAAATCGCAGGGGCTGGTTATGCTCCAAACGGGTGGCGTCCAGTTCCACCCTCACAAAAGGATCGTCGGCCCCATCGAGCCTTTCCAGGGTGAACTCGATCCGTGCCGACGGGGGCAGTTCCTCCTCTGGTTTGTAGCGTACCAGCAAGAATTCGATGGCCCGCAGCCCGTCGTGGTTACAGAAAAAGGTCTGTCCCATCCTCTCCCCTGAAGTCAACGGTGGAGATGCCTGATCCAAACGCTCCTGCACCACATCCCGCGTCTCATGGGCGGGAATCCCGCCCAGTTGCCATCCCGCGGCGATGAGCACCAGGGCGAGCAGAAGAAAAAAGAGGGAAGATTGGGACCTCATCAGACCTTTTTCTTTAATTCGTCGAGTTTCTCCATAGCCTCAAGGGGTGACATGTTCATGATATCTATTTCGCGCAGTTCCTGTACCACGGGACTCGGCTCGGCGAACATGGGCAATTGCTGTACTTCCATGACCTTTTTGGTCCCATCCGCCGGCACACGCTGACCCGCCTCCTGCAGATCCTTCAGTATCCTTTTCGCACGGTGGATGACCACCGCGGGCAACCCCGCCATCTGAGCCACGTGTATGCCATAGCTGCGGTCGGCGGCCCCGGGCACAATGTGATGGGTGAACACCACCTCATCCCCCTGACGCTCGACGGCCACATTATAGTTTCGCACCCGGGGCAGGGCACTCTCCAGCTCGGTCAGTTCGTGATAATGGGTGGCAAAGAGCGTCTTGCAGCGCAGATGCTCATGGTTATGGATATATTCCACCGTGGACCAGGCGATAGAGATACCGTCATAAGTGCTGGTGCCTCGTCCAACCTCATCCAGGATGAGCAGGCTCTTGTTCGTGGCGTGGTTGAGGATATTGGCCAGTTCCACCATCTCTACCATAAAGGTGCTCTGGCCGGCGGCGATCTCGTCCTGCGCGCCCACGCGGGTGAAGATGCGATCCACCAGCCCGATCTCGGCCGCATCGGCGGGTACAAAGGAACCGATCTGGGCCAGGAGGGTGATCAGGGCCACCTGGCGCAGATAGGTCGACTTTCCGCTCATATTGGGTCCTGTGATGATGTGGATACCCTCCTGGGGCGAGAGAGAGGTATCGTTGGGCACAAAGAGGCCATCGGTCAGCGTGCGCTCGACGACGGGGTGTCGTCCTCCCTCGATGTGGATCTCGTCCCCATCGGACAGTTTGGGCCGCACGTAATCGTACTGCGCCGCCACCTCGGCCAGTGAGGCGTATACGTCGAGGTGGGCCAGGGCGCGCGCCGTCTCCAGAAACCGATCGGCCATGCGCGCCAACTGCACCAGGATGTCGTCGAACAGTTCGCGCTCCAGTTCCTGGGTACGCTCGGCAGCATTCAAGATGATGGTTTCGTGCTCCTTGAGTTCGGGGACGATGAAACGCTCCGAGTTCACCAGCGTCTGCTTCCGCACATACTCGGAGGGAACCTTTCCCAGATTCGGATTGGTGACCTCGATGTAATAGCCAAAAACCTGATTCGAATCCACCTTGAGGCTCTTGATGCCCGTACGCTCCCGTTCCCTCGCTTCCAACTCCTCGAGCCAGGCCTTGGAATCGGCCACCGAGGCCTCAATGGCGTCCAGTTCCTCCGAATACCCCTCGCGTATCACGCCCCCGCTGGATAGGGTAGCCGGCGGCTCATCGACGATGGCCCGGGAGATCAGTTCGATGGCCTCTTGGCAGGGGCTCAAGCCCTCCCCATTCAGAGGATAGATCTCATCGGCCTCGTCAATAGAGGTATCGTCCAGCACTTCGCCCACTGCAGCCTCCACCCTGGTCACCCGTTGGAGGGCCGATTCAAGCCCCACCAATTCACGGGGACCGGCGATGCCCTGGATCACGCGATTGGCCAGGCGCTCCAGATCGCCATAGTTGTGCAGGAGGTCTCGCAGGGCAGCGCGTCTGGGCGTATCGCCAAAGAGAACATCCACAGCGGTCAGTCTCTTTTCCAGGGCCTCTCGTGCCAGCAACGGCTGGCCGAGCCAGCGCCGCAAAAGGCGCCCCCCCATAGGCGTGAGGGTCTCGTCCAGCACCCACAAAAGGGAGCCCTTGAAACGTCCTTCGCGGATCGTGGATTGCAGCTCCAGGTTCCGCCGCGTGGCCACGTCCAGGGTCATGAAAGAATCGGTAGAATAGGTGGCCAGGCGCGTCATCTGCTTGAGGGCCGAGGGCTGATTCTCGCGCAGATACTGCACGATGACGCCCGCCGCCCCCACGGCCAGAGGGAGATCATCGCAGCCATACCCCGCCAACGTGGCCACATCAAAGTGTTCCAGCAGGGCTCGACGACAGTTGCCCTGCTCGAAACGCCAGCCATCGTATAGCGTCAGAGGGACCCCAAGATCGGCAAAGACGGGATAGCGCTGAGCCACCTCGGCCTCCCGCGCCTCACCCTCACCCACGAAACTGTCCCCTTCATCGCTCAACACGATCTCCGCGGGCGCCAGGCGATCCAGTTCCCTCACAACCTCTTCCTCTATGGCAGAGGCGCCGAACTGGGTGGTGGCGAACTCGCCCGTGGTGATGTCGGCATAGGCGACGCCCGCCTGATCCCCCTTCAGGACGACGGCAACGAGGAAATTGTTGTGCTTTTCGGAGAGAAGAACGGGTTCCACCACCGTCCCCGGGGTAACCACACGCACCACCTCCCGGGGCATGAGACCGTCGACACGCTCGCGGGAGACCTGCTCACAGATGGCCACCTTGTAGCCTTTTTCTATCAACTTGGCGATATAGCCCTCGGCGGCGTGGTGGGGCACCCCCGCCATGGGCACCCGTTGCCCCTTGGACACGTTGCGCGAGGTGAGGACGACGTCCAGTTCATCGGCCACCGTCTGGGCATCCTCGTCAAACGTCTCGTAAAAGTCACCCAGACGGAAGAAGAGGATAGCATCCTCATGCTGACGCTTTATATCGATATACTGTTTTCGAATTGGCGTGACCGAGGAATCCTTGGACACGATAAAGGCGTCTCCGGCAAGTGGAAGGTCAACACTGAGTATAGGGAGATGGAAAGATCTGTCAATGCAAAAACTCTGCCCGAAAGGCCCATTCTCAGATCAAAGGGGCTTCCAGGCAGAGCGCGTCAGGGGACGATACGGATTAGCGCATCGACCCGTCTCCTATGTCTGGCGGGCCTGACGCATGCTGAGGCTGAGCCGATGGCGCGTGCAGTCGATATCCAGTATGCGCACGTATATGCGGTCTCCCACGTCCACGATATCTTCCGGATGCTCCACCTCGAACTCGGCCATCTCGGAGATGTGGATCAACCCCTCCACTCCCCGCTTGATCTTGGCAAAAGCGCCAAAATCCACGATATTGGTCACCGTCGCCGGCACCGTCTGACCCACATCGAACTCTTTTTCCACCGTCTTCCAGGGGTTCTCTCTCAAGCGCTTGATGCTGAGGGCGATACGCTCGTTCTCCCTGTCCACATCCAGCACGTACACCTCGACTTTTTGCTTTAGAGAGAGCATCTCCGAGGGATGATTGACGCGCCCCCAGGATAGTTCGGAGATATGCACCAACCCGTCGATACCCCCCAGGTCGACAAAAGCGCCAAAATCACAGATGTTGCTCACGCAACCCTCGCAGATATCTCCCGGCGCGAGTTCCGTGAGCAATCGCTCGCCGTCGTGTGGATTCCAGAGGGTGGCCCGCTGGGAAAAGATGAGCCGGTTGCGACTCCTGTCCAACTCGATGATCCGCAACTCGAGTTCCTCCCCCACCCAATGCGCCAATTCTTCATCGCGGGCCGCTGCGTCCTCAAAGGTAGGAATCTCGGTCAGTTGCGATATAGGGATGAAACCCTGCAATTTATTATCCCATAGCGCCAGCAATCCTCCCCGGTTCCAGCCCGTGACGATGGCCTTTACCTCTTCTCCGTTCTCGAATCGCCGCGCCATCTCATCCCATGCCGCCTCAATTTCGGAATCAGGCGCCATATGTGGCGGATAGCGCCCCAACTCGTCCTTTTTCTCTTTTATCCGCATAGATTTTCTTAATAAAGGCTCCTGCCGCTCTTTTTCATAACGCCGACGCGCTTCCTGCAAAAAGGCCCTCAAGGATTCCAAACAATATTCGCTCTTTGACATACAGCCCTCTTTACCGTATCCATATAACGATAAACCAAACGATCAAAGGTTGCACGGACATCATCTCACCCCCGGCAACATATGGGCGGCGGGCGAGCATCCACCATATCTGCACATCTCGAAAAGCGTTCCCCAATGGGCGGCACAGATCTCGGCGCGCCCCCACTCCCCCTCTTTCGATCCGTGTGGGGGAAAACCCCTCCCCGTTCCACAGATGCCGCGCGCATTCCCTGCTCCTGGGCACAAGGCCACGAAAAACCGATACCATTATAGCAGCCTTGACCGCTTTTTGCAACGGATTTTTACCGGGCTTTTAACGAACAAGAAACGCAATTCCGCCGTTGATCTTTCCGGATTCGCACCGCTGGACGTCTGTAGGGCTACTATTGTATACTCTCATCGTGCAGGGGCTAAAAGGCCTTCCGCACACCGACACGACGAACACCGAACAGGAAATTATCAGGGAGAAAAGCTTATGGACCTGCACAATCGACCACAGTACCACTTTTTGCCCCTGGCCAACTGGATGAACGATCCCAACGGACTGATCCAGTGGGAGGGACGCACCCATCTGTTCTACCAGCATAATCCTAACGGTCCCCATTCGGCACAGAAGCACTGGGGGCACGCTGTGAGCGACGACCTCGCTCACTGGACCCACCTGCCCATCGCCCTGGCCCCCACCCCCGGCGGTCCGGACGAGGACGGCTGTTACACAGGCTGCGCCGTGAACGACGGGGGAACCCCCACCCTGGTGTACACTGGCGTTCATCCCCAGGTACAGTGTATTGCCACCAGTTCCGATGGCCTCCTCACCTGGGACAAACACGAGGGCAATCCCGTCATCTCCTCTCCCCCCGAGGGGATGGAGACGACGGGGTTTCGTGACCCCTATGTCTGGAAGGAGGATGACGACTGGTATATGATCATCGGCTCGGGCCTAGAGGGAGAGGGAGGAACCGCCCTCCTCTATAGATCGTCGGACCTGCGCTGTTGGGAATACCTGCATCCCCTTTGTGTAGGGGAGATAGAGAAGGACGGGGAGATGTGGGAATGCCCCAACTTTTTTTCCGTGGATGGCGGACACGTCCTCCTCGTATCCGCCCTGCCCTTACACCACGTTCTCTACTATACCGGGCGATATGAGGAACACTCCTTTCAGAGCGAAAAGATGGGGCTGATAGATCACGGGGGCTATTTCTACGCCCCTCAGGTTCTTTGCGAGGGGGGCGGACGGCGCCTCATGTGGGGATGGATCCGGGACGGCCGGGATCGGAAGGGCCAAGAGGAGGCCGGTTGGTCGGGCGCCATGACCCTCCCCCGGGTGGTATCCCTCAGGGAGGATGGCACCCTGCGCTTTCGCGCGGCGCCAGAGTTACGTCTCCTACGGGGCGAATCGATACACTATGAAAAGATTTCCCTCACACCCTCCTCGCAGATGGTGCCGGAGGTGAGAGGCGACGGCCTGGAGATCCTGGCCCTCCTCCGGCCTGGCGACGCCCGGCGTTGTGGTGTAAAGGTGCGCTGCGCGCCAGACGAAGAAGAGACAACCCTCGTCACCTATGACGCGGTGGAGGAACGCCTGATCCTGGACCGCAGAGGGGCCAGTCTGAATAACACGGTAGCCAACGACCGACGCAGCGGCCCGCTGCAACTGGGCGACGATGACACCCTCACCCTACGCATCTATCTGGATCGCTCGGTGATAGAGGTCTTTGGCAACTACCGTACCTGCCTCACAGGGTGGCTCTATCCCTCACGCGACGACAGCCTCGGCCTGCGCCTCTTTGCCGAGGAGGGAGAGGCCGAACTCGTCTCGCTGGATATATGGGAGATGCGCTCCATGTGGGAGGGCGTATTATAGGACGACACCCACCGAACACTACCATCGACTACAAAGATCATCGCAGACATGAAAGGACTCACAATGGCCAACTATGGAATCTCTACCGCGCTCCTCAAGGAATACCCTCTGGAAGAGGTGATAGCCAAGATCGCAGAGGCGGGCTTTAAGGAGATCGAGATATCAGGGGACGACGCGCACTATAATGCCTGGTTTCAGGATACAGCTCGTGCCCGGAAAGCGCTGCAGCGGGCGGGCATCACCCCCACCAGCGTCCACTCCCCCCACGCCGGATGGCACAACGCGGCATCGGATCCTTTGGTACGCCAGACGGCCCTGGAAGCCAACACCGATTGCTTTTCCCAGACCGCCGAGATCGGCGCCCAGATGGTGGTGGTGCATCCGAACAGCTCCTCCGATCCCTTTACCCCCGACACGTACGCGGCGAGTTGGGCGCGCACACGCGAGACGCTGGTGATCCTGGCAGAGCGAGCCCAAGAGGCGGGCATCAAGATGCTGCTGGAGAATATGCCCGCCAGGGGGCTCCCGCGCCCCGGCTCCACGGTCGTCGACGTGCTCAAGTTCATCGATGGTCTGGGTGATCACGTGGGGGTCTGCCTGGACGTGGGCCACAGTTATGCCAACGGCATAGATCCCATGGCAGAGATGCGCCAGGCGGGGGAAAAGTTGATGGAAGTACATCTACAGGACAACGACGGCAGCGGGGAGGATCAACACTGGATCATGGGCGCTGGCGGCATCGACTGGGACGCCTATCATGAGGCCGTGGCAGAGATGGGATTTGAGGGTTTTGAAGTGTTCGAGGTACTGCGCGGCGACACGCCGGAGGCCCTCATGACCCAGATGGCGCGCCTGCGCGAGACGTGGGAGCAGCGATAGGGGACGTGGGCCCCCTTCGAATCATCCTGCCGTCGGCGTGAAGCAGCAATAGCCGATCTCGTCGCACTGCGCCCTGACATTCTCCCAGACGTTGGGATCGGTCACAACCTCTACTGCAGTCGGATAGAGGATATTGTTTTCCTTAAAGATATGATCGCGCAGATTAAAGACCAGATAATCGGTTAGTTCGTTCAATCGTTCCTTAAAATCTGCAAAGGGGATCGCCTCTGCATTCCCCACAAGGTCTCGAAGCGCGCATTTACGCGGGCGCAAATCGTCATGCTCCAGACGCATAATTCGGGGCGGCCCCGTCACGCCGCGGCGTTCCAGTTCGGGAAAGAGCGCCTCTTCCTCGCGCTGGTGATGGAGTTCGGCCTCCACCAGCTGGGCCGCGATATGCTTCAAGCGCTCGGCATCGTCCGCCTCCAACCCATCCGCCTGCTGTATGTTCCAAGTGACCTTCTCCAACTCCTCCAGGCCTTCAAGGATCACTTCATGTTCAGCCATCAGTGTATCCACCGGATGGCCATCTGGCAAGGTGGCGCGAAAGGTCCGGACTTTGTCGGAGAGCACCTCCAGATGAACCTGACACAGGTGGCGTAGCTCTTTTGGCTCCATCCCTTCCTGGATCAACTCCTGCTCGGCCAAGGAAAGCTCCTGCGGCGTGATGGTACGCAAAAGATCCTCTGCCTCCCGCTTGACTAACTCTGTATCCTCGCCACCAGTCAGGCGGCGAAGGATTTCTACCATCTCCTGTACCCGGTCCATAGTCATCCTTTCGACTCCTTCTGTTTTGAAATTGAGCATTATACCCAAAAAATAAAGGGCCTTGTCGAACTCTCACTTGATTCTATATCGAGCAGCACCCCGTTCGCGCAAATGTCTTATTATACTCTTCAGTGAAATTCTTCTTCGATCCCCCAAGATAGCGACACATGCTCTTTTGTCTGACGTGTATCGAAATACTTGGGGGATCTACATCGCCGCCGGGAAGAGCCCTAAAGTACCTTTGTTGGACCCTCCTGGCTCGGCGTCTTGACCACCAGGAATTGAAAGATTTCCCTCCCCTCATTAAGCAACCGATGGGGGATATCAGCCGGGCTGTGAACCAGCGTGTCGGACGACACCGTCTGTTGTTCCTCGCCGACCTCCACCATACCCTTGCCCTGCAATATGTAGAAAAAGGCGTCCACCGGCGTCACGTGACGGCGAAGGGCCTCTCCGGGCTGCAGAGTGATGAGGCTTACCTGCACATGCTCCGTTTTGTGCAAGGCGCGCGCACTGACGTCGTGGGGATTGGGTACCTCTTGAGCCTGCAAAGCGTCGATGATCTTCATATCGTGTCCTCCCTTGATAATTGAGCGCCATCGAGGGGATGAAATCCCCCCGACGGCGCCTCGACAAACTGAACGTTATGCACCAGCGATGATACTCTGCAGATCCTCCTCCACCGTGGA
Organism: Anaerolineae bacterium; assembly: GCA_041685915.1. Taxonomy (GTDB): domain Bacteria; phylum Chloroflexota; class Anaerolineae; order UBA1429; family UBA1429; genus JAWLEV01. The sequence goes on from JAWLEV010000034.1 coordinate 9,677, forward strand.
GATGGGCTGTAATTCGAACTTTTCCACCAGCACGTCGACCACGCTCGGCGACGTAAAGGCCGGCAACGTGGGCCCCAGGCGGATGCGCTTGACGCCCAGGGACAATAGTGCCAGCAGCACGATGACGGCTTTCTGCTCATACCAGGCGATATCGTATTCTATGGGCAACTGATTGATATCCTCGGTCCCCAGGGCCTCGGCCAGTTTCTGGGCAATGACCACCAGCGAATAGGAATCGTTGCATTGGCCGGCGTCCAGCACGCGGGGGATACCCCCGATGTCACCCAGATCCAGCTTGTTGTAGCGGTACTTGGCGCACCCCGCCGTGAGGATGATGCTGTCCTCCGGCAGCCCCTTGGCGATCTCGGTATAGTACTCTCGCGATCTATGACGACCGTCACAGCCGGCCATGACCACAAAGCGCTTGATGTCGCCGACCTGGATGGCCTCTATCACCTTGTCGGCCACGCTCAACACGGTGTGGTGGGCAAAGCCGATGGGAATGGTGCCCTGTTCCAGTTCCTCCGGGCTGTCCGATTCCAGTGCCTTTTCGATGACGGGGCTGAAATCCTTGGGCTGCCCATCCTCCCTGTCCGGGATATGTTTCATGCCGGGCCAACCGACCACATCTGTAGTGAACAGTCGGTCCCTGTAGCTATCGCGGGGAGGCACGAGGCAGTTGGTGGTCATCAGGATAGCGCCGCCAAAGCCTTCGAATTCCTGGGGCTGGCGCCACCAGGAGCCACCATAGTTGCCCACCAGATGAGGATATTTTTTCAGTTCCGGATAGGCGTTGGCCGGCAGCATCTCGCCGTGGGTGTAGACGTTGACCCCGGTCCCTTCAGTTTGCTCCAAAAGCTCTTTCAGGTCACGCAGATCGTGCCCGCTCACCAGAATGGCCGGCCCCTCCTCGACGCCGATGCTCACCTCTGTGGGCTCGGGATGACCGTAGGCGGCCGTGTTGGCCTCATCCAGCAGGGCCATAGTCTGCACGCCCATCTCGCCCGTCTTGACCACCATGGAGAAGAGATCGTCCACCGTGGCCTCGTCATCCGTCGTCGCCGTCAACGCCTCCTGAAAGAAATCAAGCACTTCTTCGTCCTCATAGCCCAGCACCTCGGCATGATGATGGTAGGCAGCCATACCCTTCAGCCCATAGATTATCAGTTCGCGCAGGGAGCGGATATCCTCATCCAGATCGGGATCGGCCATCACGCCGACCTCCTGCCCCTTTGCGATCAGTTCCTCCAGATCGCCATCCTCGGGTGTCCAGGTGGCCATCTCGGGCAGCGCCTCATCGAACGCTCGACCATGTTCCTCCTCATAAGCAGAGAGGAAACGTTCCCTCAATTCCTGACGAATATCCAGCGCCTCGTGAATCCACTCGGCAAAACGGTCGGGATCAAAGTTCACGTTGGTGATGGTGCTGAAAAAGGCATCGGTCATAAAGCGTCCCACGTCGGGATCCTCCACCTCCAACTCCCCGGCCCGCACGCCGTATACAGAGATCCCCTTGAGCACGTAGATGAGCAGATCCTGCAAGTTGGCCACGTCTGGCGGTTTCCCGCACACCCCGCGTACGGTGCATCCCTCTCCTTTGGCCGCCTCCTGACACTGATAACAAAACATCCTCGGCACTCCTTCCATAGACTCTTATCTCTCGTAGGTATGATTATGCCATAGAAAGGACAGGCTGTATGTGACAAAAGTCGCACACCGGGGCAAAGAGGGCATCGTATCATCGATCAGGAGAGAAGCCGTGTCACCTGCCAAGCGGGGATAAGAAAAACCCCCTCTTCTTCCAAGAGGGGGAATATTGTGGGCGCGAGAGGACTCGAACCTCTGACCTCACGGATGTGAACCGTACGCTCTAACCAACTGAGCCACGCGCCCAACGTAAAAAAGTATAACACAGAGAGCGAAATGATGCAAGTTAGACGTCCGAAAGAAAAACTCCTGAACAAGCGGAAATTCAACCCTCGAGACATTTGACGAACAGGGAAATATTCTATATTATTTATTCTTAATATATAAACTGCACTTATGATAAGTGAGTGACAATGATGCCTATCTCGTGTGCTCACCTCGCTCTGGGCTATCCAATGGGCATACGAAAGGATCAGCGGGCAAACGGTCAAAGGAGGACAGATCTGTAAAAATGGCCAAGTTAAAGTATCGTGATCAGCAATGGGAAGTGCAAGACGGGATAACGGTGCGTGAAGCCATCAGGGAGACCGGCAAGGACATCCACAGCGTCCTCGCCCTGCGAGACAAGAAACTCATCAAGGGACAGACGATCATCGAGCCGGGAGACGAGATCATCCTCGTAAATATCGTCTCGGGAGGGTGAGAAAACGGCAGCGCGCATCATAAACGAAACGTGGCACCTGCCATTTGGGCAGGTGCTTTTCTATATCTATCTCCAGCACCGCCTATTCCGGGCAGCAGCGTCACGTCTGGGCCCCTTCCACATCGTCGATCACTGGAAGGCGATAGCCAATTAACCTCTTCTCAGCGCGCATCCACCCCTTTGGGCGTCCAGAAAAGATACTTGAACAGGGCGCGGACCGCGGGCCAGCCATCCCTCCAGGGTGACAGTTTTTTCTGCTCCCGGGGGTCATAGGAAATGGGGACCTCGTGTATCTCGTATCCCAGGCGGGTGACCTTGGCCGTGATCTCGGGCTCAAGATCAAACCTATTGCACTCGATGCCCAATCGCCGGGCAATCTCCGTGTGCATCACTTTATAGCAGGTCTCCATATCCTCCAGATCGACACCGTAAAGAAGGTTTGTCAGCGATGTGAGAAGTCTATTCCCAAAACGCAAGAGAAACTTTTGTTCGTCGAAACTGCGCGCCCCGTACACGACCTGGGCTTCTCCAGAGATAAGAGGAGCCAACAGGGCCTCGTAATCGCGCGGATCATACTCCAGATCGGCATCCTGGATAATGATGGCATCCCCGGTGGCCGCCTCTAGCGCCGTGCGAATGGCCGCCCCCTTGCCCCTGTTGGTCTCATGGCGCAACACGCGCAGTTCGGGCACGTCCAACATCTGCAGGATCTCGGGTGTCCTATCATCGGAACAGTCGTCGACGACGATGATCTCCTTCTCCACGTCCACGGCGGCCACCCGGCGAATGATCTCCTCCAGCCCCGCCTCTTCGTTGTAAACGGGCATAAGCACCGAAAGTTTCATCTAACAGCCATCCTCGAAAAATAATCCCCCCATCCATCTCAATATGCCGGCGCACAATTCCTGTCCCAGCGCAAAAGGTATCGCCCTTGATTCCCCACGCTGCCAGGCCTCACGCAGCGTAATAGATGATACAAACCTTTGAAAAACACGCCAAACATGGAGCGCATCACAGGTCATACTTTTTTCAGGGCATGCGAGGGTGACGCTGCAAGGAACGATAGACTCCCTCAAAAGCGATCTACTTTACCGCAACTCGTACAGGTAAACCCTACTATATACCACCGAATCCACAGGCATATTCCCCTTCAGAACATGGGAGACGCGCTCGTCGCGCCAGAAATCCTCCTCCAGAATGACGCCGATAAATTGCAGACGAGGCGAGGCATCGATCTGACGCTGCATCACATTCCACGTCTGGACTTCCCCGTCGCCCCAGCCAGAATCATAGGCCTCAGAGGCCACGACGACGTGTGTCGCGCCCCAATCCTTGAGCAGAGATAGGCACTCTTTATCGGGAAAGGTCTCCAGGACGGGCATGGCATAGCGGTAACTGGGCGGGTAGAACGAACTATGCCCATAAGTGACGCGTTCATCATGGTACTGCGTGCGGTACAAAGCGTCCCCGTTCAGGGCACGCGCCAGGGGAAACTGCATCACGACCACGTCGTCCGGCTGCGCCGCCAGCCAGCGATCTGTGGGCTGGGGCCTCACGTCGGTGAACCCACAAGGGAGAGGGGCACTGCAAAAGTCAAACAGGACCAACCCCAGAATGACGATGGATCCCAAGACGACGCCGGGGGAGCGCTGCCGCATATCCAGCGCGTAACGCTCGTGGGACCGCTCCTGCTCCAGATCCGCCAGCGGTCTGAGGCCGCCCAGGATCTTGGCCGCCCCCATCCCCGCCAGCACTGCAAAGGAGAAGATCGCCATCACGCCAAAATGATACAGAACGCGCAGGGTATCCCCCAGAGGCAAAAAGAGATATAACAAAAGCGCAGGCAGCGGCACGGGAATGGCCCCGTCGCCGGCGGCGATCTCATGGTAGGAGGCCCCGTTCAGTGCCCATCTGTTCAGCAGCGTGGACATACACCGGGTAAAGAATCCCTCGACAGAGGGGGGCACTCCTATCTCCACGACCTCGCCCTGCCAATGCAACACAACTCCCAGACCGAGTATCAGGGAGATGACACCCATCCACGCAAAGGCGCGAACGAGATCACGCCCCATCCTGACGCCCAAAAGGCCGATGAGGGCCAGGATCAAGGCCACCGCTCCCAGATAGACGAAACCGGGGGCGTACCAGGGATAGCGCGGGGCATGGGCACGAGAACGCAAAAAGAACTCTCCCCACAGGGGATGATAGACGTTGGGTAGGAAAAAGTCGTCCGCGCTCGCAGTCCACCCTTTCACTTCCTGTAGCGACCAGCCCATCTCCCCGGAGCGCCCCAGGAGCACGGGCAGGACGATGGGAACGATCATGGCGACCGCTATGAGCCCTCCCAACGCCAGATGACGCAAAAGAGGACCATCTGTGCCCCCCTTTTTCCGCCAAAAACGCAACCGCAACAGCGTAAAGAGCAGGACCATACTGCCCACGATGAACAGATATCGCCGGGCAGAGAGGACGGTCAGGCCCATAAAAAAGCCCGCCGCCAGAGCATGGCGCAACTTTTTCTCGCGAAAGGCACGCTCCAGATATAAAAAGATAAGGGGAATCCAATGGGTGCCCAGCAGGGGCAGCCCCCCGGCAGCCACGGAATGCATGCGATAGGGACAAAAGGCAAAGATGGCACCCCCTATCACCGCCGCGTGAGGGTTATCCGTCAGATAGGCGATGAGGAGGTAGGTGGTATACCCGGTAAGGACGAAACTGAGTAAAAGGAAAAGATTATAAGCCACGATCTCGTTTCCCCAAAAGAGAAAAGGTGCCATCAAGACCTTGTTGGCATACATGGTCTCTGCGAGCCGCAGATCATAGCCAAAGGG
>JAWLEV010000034.1:14957-24471 GCA_041685915.1 Anaerolineae bacterium
AGAGAGTCGGGCGGGATGGCAGAATCGTCCTCCACGGGGACGACAGCCTCCAACAGACAGCGCACCCGCTCGGCGCGCGTGGCAGCGTCCTGGCGCAGGGGATCATCGGCGTATTCCCGTTCCCACTTGCGAAAGGAATCCAGCAGCCGGGGACGCATGATGGGCACCTCGTAGGGCAGGCCGCTGTTCACGATGTAATCGGCCGTATTGATATAGGGAATGATATTACGCATCTCACTGCTCCGCACATAGTGCCAGTGCTCCAGGGTACGGCGACGGCGATAATTACGGCACGCAGCATCGCGTTCCATACGCCGCATCAACCGCAGATCGGTCCATCGTATATACCTGTCGTCCGGCCCCTTCATCTGCAACAGGGGCTCGAGATAGATCTTGAATTTGAGGGCATCGTCTATATCCTCGGTCATATCGGGATAGAGGCCGTGCAGGCTGTCGATGAGAATCATCTCATCGGCGTCAATCTGCAGGGGCGTATGCTCCCGATGCTGCTTTCCCGTCTCAAAGTCGTAATAGGGGATGCGCACCTCTTCCCCTGCAATCAGCCGCTGCAGGTGCTCGTTGATCAGTTCCAGGTCCAGGGCCTGGGGGGTCTCGTAATCATAGTCACCGTGCTCGTCTTTGGGATGAAGCTCTAGATCGAAAAAATAGTTGTCCACGGTAAGGGGTACCAGCCGCATGCCCATCTTGCGCAGGAGATGCTCGAGTTTGATGGTCGTCGTCGTCTTGCCCGACGAAGAGGGGCCAGCGACGATCACGAGCCGCACCTCGTCCTCACGCTCCCTGATCATATCCGCGGCACAACAGACGTCCTCGATGTAGGCGCGATCCGACTCCCGCACGATCTTGGGGAATTCGCCCCTCGCGATGCGCGCGTTCAGGCTTTCCACGGTATGCAGATCGTGGTCCACGCCCCAATCCAGGGCCTCCCAGATCTTGCGCCAGGGGATATTGCCCGAGGGATAGAGGGAGCGACGGACGCGTTCCTGCCGACGCCGAGCCCGCTCCTGCCGATAGAGGATATAGGCCTTGGCCGTCTTGGCGTGGCCGTTCTTGATCAGCACCTCCTCCACCACGTCCTGGATCTCTTCCACGGTAGGGATGTGATCGGGCGGCGTCACCTCTTCCAGCCGCTCCACCACCCGGTCGGCCAGCCGCTCGGCCAGGGCCCGATCGCGCCCCCCCACAGCCACAGCCGCGCGATAGATGGCGTTGCTGATGCGCTGCTTGTTAAAGGGGACCACGGCCCCCGTTCGCTTGACAACCTTTTCTATCCTGCCCACAGGCCTTCACGGAAAAACAGTCGAATAGGATAAATAGTATAGCAGCCGCACGGCAAGGCGTCCAACGGCGATCGGATGATGATACCCTTTACGTCAAGGGCCATCTTGACGATAGCGACCCCTTGGACAATAATAGATTATGAAAGATAAGAAGGGAGGCCGAAATGGATGTCCTTATCATCGGGGGCACGGGGCTCATCAGCCGGGCGATCACCCGCTTTCTCGTGGCACGCGGCCATGCCGTGACCATCTATAATCGGGGGCAACGCCAGGCACAGATCCCCGAGGAGGTAAACCGGCTCTACGGGGATCGCACCGAATACAAAACCTTTGAGGCCAAGATGCGTCGGGCGGGGCCCTTTGACTGTGTCATCGACATGGTCTGCTTTGAGCCGGCCGATGCCGAGAGCGCCTGCCGCGCCTTTCGGGGACGGACAAAACAGTATATCTTTTGCAGCACGGTGGACGTCTATACCAAGCCCGCGGCCTGCTATCCCATCACCGAAGACGAGAGGAGGGAACCTTCCCCCTCCTTCCCCTATGCCCATAAAAAGGCCAGATGCGAGCGGATCTTTGCCCGCGCCCACGAGCGCGGGGCTTTTGCCGTGACCACGATCCGCCCGGCCCACACCTACGGTCCCGGGGGCCGGATACTACATACCCTGGGCTTTGAGACCTACTTTCTGGATCGCATACGCAGGGGAAAACCCATCGTCGTGCACGGTGACGGATCGTCCCTGTGGTCAAGCTGCCATCGGGACGATGTGGCCCGCGCCTTTGTGCAGGCAGTGGGTAACGAGGACACTTTTGGCAGGGCCTACCACGTGACGGGCGAGGAGTGGATGACCTGGAATCGCTATCATCGCGGGATGGCCCAGGCCATGGACGCGCCAGAGCCCACCCTGGTACATATCCCCACCGATCTCCTGACAAAAGCCCTCCCCCAAAAGGCCATGTGGTGCGCTGAGAATTTCCGCTTCAACAACATCTTTGACAACAGCGCCGCTCGGGAGGACCTGGCCTTCAGTTACACCATCCCCTGGCTTGAGGGCGTACGCTCCGCGGTCGCCTGGTTGGAGGAACACGATGAGATCGAAAGGAGCGAGACCTATCCCTTCTATGACCGCCTGATCGCCGCCTGGCGGCGACTGGGAGAGGGGATGGCACGACACGTAAGAGCGTAGACCTTTTTACAAAGCATGAGTTCATCGGACAGCGCAACGTATCGGGAGGGACGTCACATGAGCACACCACGCGTAGAGGACTATGCATTCGGACACATCGTCATCGATGGCGAACGCTATGAAGAAGACGTCATCATCCTGCCGGATCGGGTGGTGAGCAACTGGTGGCGCGACGAGGGACACACGCTGAAGACGCAGGATCTCGACGTCGTCTTTGAGGCCGACGTGGACATCCTCGTCGTGGGGCAGGGGGCCTATGGCAGGATGTCGGTCCCCCGGGAGACACATCAAGCACTGGAGACGGCGGGCATCGAGGTCATGGCCCAGGAGACGGACAAGGCCTGCCAGATCTACAATCGCCTGCGGGAGAATGGCGGCGTGGCCGCTGCGCTACACCTGACCTGTTAGCCCGTCACTTCTGCACGACGCAGGCCCGCAGGGCCTCCTCGTCAAAGGCGACCCCCAGCCCCGGGCGCTGGGGCACCGTGAACTTGCCATCCTCCAGGATGAGAGGTTCCTCCAAAAGGGCGTTGCCCAAGGGATTGGTGCGAAAGCTGGACGGGCACTCGCAAATGAGAAAGTTGGGCGTGGCCGCCGCCAGGTGAAGCGTGGCGGCGATGTGCACGCAGGTGCCCATGCTAACGTGCCCGGCCCAGGGAATATTGAAGGCGTCAGCCATATTGGCAATCTTGCGACATGCGGAGATGCCGCCCGCGCGGCAGATGTCGGGCAGGATGATATCCAGAGCCTCTGACGTGATCCAGGGGCGAAAGCCCCAACGGGCACACAGGGCCTCCCCCGTGGCCACGGCCACATCCAGGGCAGCGACCAATTTTTTGTGCCCGGACATATCCTCCGGCGGCAGGGGGTCCTCCACCCAGTACACGTCCCATTCCTCCAGGGCTCGCCCAAAAGTCAACGCGGTATGCACGTCATAGCCGCCCTGGGCATCCACCATAAGGTGGGCGCGGTCGCCGACAGCCTCGCGCACGGCGCGCACAAAGGGGATGCTGGCCTGCGGCCCCTGCCCGCCAAGCCCCAGCTTCATGGCCGTAAAGCCCTCGTCGAGATAGCCCAGGGCGTTCTCCGCCCGCTCCTTGGGGGTGGCGCCGGGCACACCGGAGGCATAGGCGTTCACCCGATCCCGATAGCCGCCGCCCAGCAGGCGACAGACGGGTAGCCCCACCGCCTTGCCGAAAAGGTCCCACAGGGCGATATCCACGCCGCTCATGGCCTCCATCATGAAACCCGTGCGGTGGCCGCGAATGCGCATGGAGGTGTACATGCGCTCCCAGAGCACGTCCACGGCGCGGGGATCCTGGCCCACGATAACGGGCCCCAACAGGTTATCCACCACGGCCTTGGTCACCTCGGGGGCCAGGGGCGCGTGGGCCTCGCCATAGCCAAACACCCCCTCATCACTGGTCACCCTGACCAGCACCGTCTGCGCGCACCCGGGGTAGGCGGCGCGGGAGCGGTCGATATCATAACCCCCATCCAGGGCTCTGGCCGACCGGGACATGGTGCCCATCCTCGGTCTGGCGGCGGCCGGGGACGTATCCTCTCCGGCCCGCAGTATCATGGCTTCCACGTGCGCTATCCTCATCTTTCCTCCCCAAAGTATCTGGCATCTGGCATCCCACGTTTGCAGTTAACCCTATTATGCATGCGACCTCTCTCGCCACCAAAAGCCGTGAGAAAATGCCAGCTACTTGATGGCATATTTTTTGACCCCCATGCCCATCGATGCTATACTATATTCGTTCTCGAAACGCCACCCTAGCTCAACGGCAGAGCAGACGCTTCGTAAGTGTCAGGTTTCGGGTTCAAGTCCCGAGGGTGGCTTTTTATTATATGTGGTGGGTCCAAGCGACTTACACCACAATAACACGAGCCTCAGAACACGCCCCGTTGTTCCAGATAGGCCCGATAGATATCCTCAAAGAGGCGCACGTCGGTCAGGGCATCCCGCCCCGAGGAGCGAACGGGCTCATCATCGGCGACGGCGCGCACGAACTGTTCGGCCTCTCTCCTGTATGCCCAGGACCAGCGACCCTCCGGGATGGGCCGGCTGAATGAGGGTTTCTCGCCGCCCCGATACACCTCTACGGGAGCGACAGAGTTGCGGCGCAGCAGCGGCGGAGCCCATACCTTAACCCAGCCCTCGTCAAAGTATACCTGGGTGTGCTCCTCCCAGGCGTGGTAGTTCAGACGGCCCGACTCGATGGCGGCCCGGATCCCGTCAACCTCCAGGATCACCACTCCCGTGTAGCCATCCTCGTCCAGGTCCACCACTCTAACCCCGGCATCGTCCCCCGCGTCAAGAAACCACCGGATCAAGTTCGCGTTGTGCGTGTACTGCTGGAGGTAACCGACGTAGGCGTCCGCCCACTCCTCGGGCAACCATCCAGGCAGTCGAGGCGGCGCCTCGGGTAGGGGCTCCTCGCTGGTCACGTAAGGCGTATCCAACCCCGCGATCCAGTCGCCACAGAAGCCATGATTCCGCACGTAGGTGATCTCCCCCAACTCACCCGAGCGCCGGAACTCTCTCACGTTGTCCTTGGCCAGCTCGTTCCCCGCATCATAGCGCTTCATGTAGCCGACCATCAGCTTTCTGTTCGACCGCTCGGCGGCCTCGACGATCTCGCAGCCCTGTTCCAGACTCACGGCCATGGGCTTTTCCATAAAGACGTGTTTGCCCGCCAACAAAAGATCCCTGGCTATCTCTCCCTGAACGGAAAACCCCGCCGACACGGCCACGGCTTCTATCTCGGGATCCTCGGCCATCTCCCAGTGGCCGGCGTAGAGGCGGGGTATCCCCTCCCGAACCTGGACCCTTTTCCCCAACTCCCCACGCACCTCGGCCAGAGCCAGCAACTCACACCCGGGTAGGCTCTTGAAATTGGGAATGTGCACCTTCTGGGCCATGAATCCACAACCCACGTATCCCATCTTTAGCACGCGCTCGCTCATGCTTTCCCCCCTTTGATGATCGGACCGTCGATCCTTCTACCCACAATCTCATTCTTTCCGATAGTTTCTGGGGTTGCCCGCATTCACGGGCTTGGGGGCAATCACGATGCCTGCCTCCTCGATACCGGTCTTGATGGCACGCAGACAATCCATCCACGCGCCATCGTAATGGCCGATGGTGAGCGCATCGGCTCCGCAGGCGGCAGAGACGCGGACGCCTCGCTTGACCAGTTCAGGGGTTGCCTTGGGCCGTGGAGAGACCGCTGACAAAAAGTACTTTTCCGTGCCGATTGCCCGGCGGATGCTGTGCAGATACGACCCCTTCCAGGCCATGCGAGAAGGATCCCCCGTCTGCTCGCTATAGTCGGAACTACGCACCGAATCCATAAATTGCCCCACACTTTTCAGGTCAAGGCCCATAAGCTCGGGGTGCTTGGCATAGTGGTTGAGCCGCACATCGATGTCTCGTTTCACGTCATGGACAGCCCTGTAGAGATGCGCAAAGAACTCTGTGATGGAATCAATCCGAAACTTTAAAAAGGTGTACAACTCTGGAATTTCGGTTAAAAGAGCAGTGCTGGTCATGCTGCTATTCCACAGCAGATTCATCTCAAAGGCCTGTTTGTGATTATAGCGATTGTAGCCATCCGCCATCCACTTGAGCCGATCCACCATCGAATCCCAATCGATACCCTTCCCCTCAGCAGCCGCTCGGCAATGATCGCAGAAACAGCCACCCAGGACGACGCCGGTGAGTCGTTGCAGGTCCGGAGCATCAGAGCTCGTCCAGGGCTGCGTACGGCCAGGACTGAACCCTCGTACACAGGTTTGCACGAAATCGATATCATAGTTGCTTACCAGGTCTACATAGAGAGCGGTGGCATAGGCTCTGACGTCCGGGTTGTTAAAGCAGATCTGCTGATCGAATGACTGCCCATAGATGTCAACCTGGACGATGTCTGATAGCTCATGACGGGTTCGCTCCTTGTCCACCCAGGTGTGGGAAAGCTCTGCACCGACAGACATGCCCCGTTCCCGTGACCCGTCTATCAGTTCCTGTAACCAGTCATGGCCCTGTAGCTCGGGGTTGTCACTGGTACGTGGCTTGATCCGACTGTCCTCATAGGCCTCGTCGTGCGGTTTCCAGTAGGCTCTGGAATCCTCCGTCCAATAGACCTTGCGCTGGGGATTGTGGGGATAGTAAAAGTCCGTCAAAGGTCGCTTCTCATCGTGCATCAGCGCCACAAGATAGGTCGAATTGGTCAGGGTCTCTTTTTCAAGGACGTCCAGAATGTGATCCAATCCCTCGTCTAATAAGTCCCAAGGATAAAGACTGGCGACTACTTCTCGAAAGTACATCTCTCTCCCCTTTACATCTCCAGAATTCGGGTTTTGTCGTTGTCATCCCGCTGCATTGCTATCATGGTCGGGCGTGGCTTGCCTGTCAAGCGCTGCGCGCCTTCTTACAAGGATTACTCTGACGCCCATGAAAAAAGATGTCGCGCGTTCAGCTGCGTGGCACTTGTATGACAAATGATAGCAGAAAGTATATTCTAAACGTAAAGGCCGTAATTCTTGAAAGATTGATCGCAAGTGCCACGCAGCTCCTTGGTTCTTTCAGTAGATCCTACTTTATTCTTCTTGCCAGATGCCCGATCTTGGGGTAGAGTGGGAACTGGGCAACGACGGATATTCTTTAGGCTGGAGGAGAAAGAGTATGGGTCCCGACGAAAGCAAAGAAGAACTGTACGACGTACTGGATGAGACCGTAGCCAAACTGCAGGCAGACGAGAGCTTTCAGCAGCGCATCGCCCACACCGATGCCTCCTGTGCCTTTATGATCCCTGAACTGGACGCCAGCTACGCCCTCTACTTTAACGAGGGCCAGGTAAAAGGGCGGAGGGACGTCGACAGCGGCACCACCATCCGCGTGAGCTGCGACCTGGACACGCTGGACAGGATGCTGAGCGGCAAGCTCAGCGGCAGCGCAGCCTACTCTCAGGGCAAGATCAGGCTGTACGGCGACGAATGGCGCGCCGAGACCATGGCCGGCTATCTGCATAACATTTCTGAGGCCTACAACGCGGTCAAGAACTAGGGAGAAACTCGAAAGCATCATCAGAGGAGGATTCTGCTTATGAAAAGCCATGTAGAAGCGTGTGGAGTGCCCGTCACCCGCGTCGGCGAGGCCCAGGTGCCGCGGCTCATTATGGGTATTCATCCCTACGATGGCTGTTCGTATGTCGATGAACAGCGCGACGCGGAAAACGCCCGCGCCTTTAGCCAGGTTGAGGCCGTCGTTCCGCCGCTGCGTTATGCGGTCGAGGAGGCGGGGATCACCGCCGTACAGGTGGACCACATGCTTCCGGTGCTCAACCGGCTCCACCTGCAGGCTATCTGGGAGACAGAGCAGCTGACCGGCGTCAACCTTGGCCTGGTAGCCTATATCTTGATCCCCATCACCCTTGAGGGCCAAGAAATGGCCTATTCCGAGCGCGCCCACGCGACGTTTTACGCCCACAATGACCGCCTGGGAGGCGAGGCCTTTCGCAGGCACATCCACCAGGATGGGATCATGCGCTACCTGCTACACGGCTCTTTGGACGACTTGGTGACGCCGGAAAAGGCCGCCGCCTATACCCCCGCTGATGCCGCTCTGTTCGAGATCGATTACGCGCGGCTCGAATATTACCTGGGCTTTTTCGCCGGATGTGACATCCTGATCGCCGACCCGGGCGCCGAGATCGATCTACTGGCCATGACCGGCCGCTTCGATCTGATCCGCGAGTACCTCGCCTTCCTGCGTCAGGGCTTTGACACCGTGATCACCAGCGTGCATCACGCCGGCGTCACTATCCCCCTACTGGAGCGGGAAGGCATCGCGGTGGATGGATATCTCACCCCGGTGAACGAATTGGGGGCGGCCATGTATCCGACGCGCGACCTGGCCCTTGACGCCCTTGGTCAGACGGAGAAGCCCATCATCGCCATCAAGCCGCTGGCAGGCGGACGCTACCTGGGACATCAGGCTTTTGCGTTCGTCTTTGACCAGGTGGGCGTCGAGGCCGCCATGTTCGGCATGGGCACCGTGGAACAGGTGGCGGAGACGACCCGGGCGGCCCGCGAGGCACTGGGAGTCGAATAGACGGCCACAAACTGCTACCAGATGTGAGGAGGTAAAGTCGTGGATAAGATCTTGCACTTTCAGATGAGCGGGCGATTGATCTTTGGTAACGGCGCGGTGGGCGAGCTCCCCGCTGTTATGGATCGTCTCGATGCAGCCAGGGTACTGATCGTCACCGACCCCGGCCTCGTGGAGGCGGGTGTGTGTGGCAGGATACAGGGCATCCTGGAGGATGCGGACGTCGCTTACGAGACGTTCGATGGGGTGGAGGCGGATCCCAGCATCCGCGTGGTCCGCGACGGCCTGGCCATGGCCCAGGACGTCGCGCCGGATGCCCTGATCGGTCTGGGCGGCGGGAGCTCGATGGACATCGCCAAGGTGATCTCGATCCTGATGACAAACGACGGCGATGCGACGGACTATATCGGGAGCGACAGGGTGCCCGGCCCGGGCCTGCCCAAGGTCACCGTGCCCACCACTTCTGGGACGGGGAGTGAGGTCTCGCCGATCGCCGTCCTGTCCGACGAGGAGGAGCATCTGAAAAAGGGCGTGGTGAGCGAGTACCTGTACGCCGACGTGGCGCTGGTGGATCCGACCCTGACCCTCACCCTTCCGCCCGCGGTCAGCGCTTACACCGGCATCGATGCGCTGACCCACGCTATAGAGGCCTACACCAACAGGTATGCCCACCCCCTGATCGACACCCTGGCTCTGCGGGCGATTCGGCTCATCGGCGGGAACCTGCGGCGTGCCGTGGCCTGTGGTGAGGATCGCCAGGCGCGCTACAACATGTCGATGGCGAGCCTGCTGGGCGGTATGTGCCTGGGTTCCGTAAATACAGGCGCCGTGCACGCCCTGGCCTATCCCCTTGGCGGGGAATATGACGTCCCTCACGGCGTTGCCAATTCGCTGCTGCTGCCCTATGTGATGCG
>JAWLEV010000034.1:24571-25767 GCA_041685915.1 Anaerolineae bacterium
GCCATGAGCAAATGGGTGGTCACGCCGTTGCCGCCGTGGCTGGCGATGGGCACGTGGTGGGCGGCGGCCAGGCCGGCGATCTCCATCCACTCGCTGGGGCCGCCGGTGCGCCGCGCGTCGGGTTGCAGGATGTCGCAACCGCCAGCAGCGATCAGTTCCTGCACGTGGTACTTGGCGTACTCGTTCTCGCCGCTGGCCACGGGAATATCCAGCGCGTCGGCCAGCCAGCCGTAGCCGGCCTTGTCGTGAGGGCGCAGCGGCTCCTCGAACCAGTAGCAGTCGAGCTCTTCGTAGACGCGCCCCCGGCGCAGCGCCTCGACGCGATCAAGCACTTGGTTGGCA
The DNA here is from genome assembly GCA_041685915.1 of Anaerolineae bacterium. GTDB lineage: Bacteria > Chloroflexota > Anaerolineae > UBA1429 > UBA1429 > JAWLEV01. The sequence goes on from JAWLEV010000034.1 coordinate 24,914, forward strand.
TCGACCATGAGCACACCGCCCTCACCACCCACCAGCGCCCGCGCGGCCTCGATGCGCCGGACATCCTCCTCCAGCGAGCCGCGGGCCACCTTGATCTTGACGCCAGCCATCTCCTCCTCCATCGCCTGGGCGATGGCGCGCTTGAAATGATCGAGGGAGCCATCAGCATCGTCGTCGTCATAGTACCAACCCACCATGGCATAGGCCGGGATGCGCTCGCGGCAGGCGCCCAGCAACTTCCAGCCCGGGACCCGCAGGCTGCGCGCCATGAGATCCCAGACGGCTACATCCAACGCAGTAAGGGCCAGGTGGTTGACGCCCTCCACGCCCGCATACTCGATCTCGTGCCACAGCCGATCCCGGATGCGCCGCGGAAAGAAGGGGTCCTGTCCCTCAAGGACCGGTGTCAGTTGCCGCTCCACAAGCAGTTGTAGCACGTCGGCCACGTGCGGGGCCACGCCAAGCCCGAGATAGCCATGGCCGGTCAGCTCTGCGTCGGTGTGTAGGCGAATGACCAGAGCTGAGCGATCTCCAAAATGATGCTGGGCGTCAGAAAAGGCGCTGGCGCCGGGCATGTGCAGCAAAATGGTTTCCACATCAGTGATCTTCATGCCATGATCCTCTCTATGTTATCATCAAGACTATGGACTGGGTTTTTACAGTACCCTCCCCTACCGTGCCACATTTCCCGAACGCTCGCAAGGCGGTTTGCGCCTCAGGGGAGGAGGGAACCAGCCGTGAAAGGGAAAGGTGTAGCGGCCGGTGACGCTGTCCGTGCGATGGGGGATGGTGGGGAAACTGGCCAGGTAATAGTTCTCAAAGAAGTTAGCCCTGGCGATAAAGCGATCCAGATC
>JAWLEV010000034.1:25867-27469 GCA_041685915.1 Anaerolineae bacterium
GCGGCCGGTGACGCTGTCCGTGCGATGGGGGATGGTGGGGAAACTGGCCAGGTAATAGTTCTCAAAGAAGTTAGCCCTGGCGATAAAGCGATCCAGATCCCCCGCCCACGGCCAAGTTGTCGTAGCGATAGGTATCGGACACGATGACGATGACGTTCTGCGTGTTCATGGTATACCTCCGTTGGTTTCAGTACCGTAGCGACGAAGCGTTGGCTTTGTCGCAGGTCTTACGTGACGACAGTTGGCGAACCAGACGTTTCGCCCTACGTGCGTATTTGTAGCGACGAAGCGAACGCTTCGTCGTGGGTCGCACCTGATGATGCGCTGGCGAAACGAATGCTCCGCGCTGCGTGTCCACGACCCAGCGCCGTAAACAAGCAGTGCTGGTTCGTGAAGCAGACGCTTCGCACTACAGGTCCATGACCTTCTTTTCAGACAATCCCTTGCGCAGAGGTGCCTTCCGATAGATCACACATCCCCACCCATCGTTGCACGATGAGGATAATTCAGACTAGAATGAGGGTCAAGAGGAGGCGATTCCCATCATATTGTCCAGTTCATGGAGCGCAAACATGACCGTCAAGATCACGTATTTCGTACATGCGACCACCACGGATAACGAGCAGGCACGCGCCACGGGACAGCGCCCTGGCACACTATCGCCCCTGGGCATACAGCAGGCCAGGGACCTGGCAAAACAAGTGGGGGATGCCACCTTCCAGGCGGTCTTTTGCTCGGACCTGCGGCGCGCCGTCCATTCGGCCACCCTGGCCTTTGGCGACGACCATCGGATCATCGAGGATGAGCGGTTGAGAGAGATCGACTATGGCGATCTCACAGGGAAAAAGAAGACCTGGGATATAAAGGAGTTCATCGATACGCCCTACCCCGGCGGCGAGAGTTACAGGGACGTAGAAAAGAGGATGGTCGCCTTTTTGGCGTACCTGGGCGCAAATTACCGGGGGAAGCATATCGCCATGGTGGCCCATCAGGCCCCTCAACTGGCCCTGGAAGTGCTCCTGAAGGGCAAGACATGGGAACGGGCCATGGAGGAGGACTGGCGCAGAACCGACGATTGGCAGCCCGGCTGGCGATACGTCATCGAACAGATGGGCACCGACTCTCGTCAGGTCCCGCCATGGGGGTTCTCCGCCTCCCCAGGGTAAAAAATGGGTTCGTTTCGTAAAAAGCGCTCTGGCTTGATATAGAAAATGGGTTCGTTTCGTATAAAAGGGTCTGGGATGATGGGGAGGGGATAGATGGCGGAAACGAACATAATTTGAGGCGGATACCTCCGATGGTAATAGAACGTTTGTTCTATTATACTATGGGGCCCGGACGCTGTCAAAAACGATGAAAGGGCGAGAGGTGGATGCTTCGTCCTATGTAGCATATCGTGGCGACGAAGCGGATGCTCTGGCTGTGCGGCAGAGCAAATGCTTCGTCGTGGATCGCACGTGACAATGCATTGGCGAAGCCGACGCTCCACCCCGTGACTATGTGCAGTTTTGCTCCGCAAAACTGCCAAGGGAAGACGCCAAAGGAACTGCGAAGCAGTTACTCGTCTTCCCCGATTGGCGAAGCAAACGCTTCGCCACTACG
>JAWLEV010000003.1:0-5634 GCA_041685915.1 Anaerolineae bacterium
CCACGATGCGCTGGCGGGGCCCCATGCCAGCCATGCCAACATGCTTTTCGATGGTCGGTACAAGTTGGTCGTTTACCATGGTCATGAGGTGGGCGAATTATACGATCTTGAAGAGGATCCGCAAGAGTTTTACAATCTGTGGGAGGATGCCGAGTTCGAGAACCTGAAATACCAGCTGATGAAGCATCTTTTTGACAAGATCATGTTGGCTACAGATCCTGGGCAGCCCCGGGTGGGACGGTTCTAGGCTGAGATTACTTTTTGATTCGATCATATATGGAGGGAAACGATGTACATTGACGCAGATTGTCACATTTCCGGACACGAGGACGGTAACGGTATAGGCATTGACGAACTGCTTTCTCAACTGGATCAGGTGGGGGTGGAGAGGGCCGTCTGCTGGCCCATGGTCTCCTATACGCGAGAGATGGCGGCCGATAATGAGGCCATTTATGAGGGAATGAAGGCACATCCTGAGCGTATCATCGGTTTTGGGGGCGTCAATCCACTGCTCGGGCTGGAGAAGGCCAAGGACGAATTGCGACGATGTATAGAGGTGCATGGTTTCAAGGGGGTGAAACTTAATGGGGCCCGCGATGGCTACTATATCGACGATCCCGAATTGAGCCTGCCCCTGGTGGAGATGATCGCCGATGCCGGTCTCGTGCTGGCGTTTCATTGTGGCTCCAACGACTTTGAGAAGACGCATCCCTTTCGCATTGCCAAGGTGTCTGAGACCTATCCCGATCTGCCCATCATGGTGATCCATATGGGCGGCGCAGGCCAGCCCAACCTGCACGATGCAACCATCGAATTCGCCAAAGAGTATCCCCAGTGGTATCTGGTCGATTCCGAGGCCGATTATCGCAAGGTTATCGAAGCCGTGGATGTTCTGGGTGCCGATCGCATCTGCTATGGGAGTGACACGCCCTTTTGTCCTATGCGCTTTGAGTGGGGGATCAGGCAGGTGATATATCAGGATCTGGAGGAAGATGAGAAGGCCCAGGTATTGGGTGGCAATATGGCCGATCTGTTCGAGTTATAAGGATCTTTCTACAGATGGGGATATCCTCTTCTGCGAGGATGTCCCCATTGCCACGTAGTATATTGTTCTTTGTATGAGGGGATGACGAACATGCTTTTGGTGGCCGATATCGGGGCGACAAAAACCAATCTGGCGATCTTTTCTCGACAAGATGGTCCACGAAACCCCTTGACCGAGGCCTCTTTCTCCAGCGAAGATTATGAGGGGTTAGAGGCCGTGGTGCGGGAATTTTTGGAGGATGTCGATCTCTCGGTGGATAGCGCCTGTATCGGGGTTGCCGGGCCCGTGATCGATGGACGTGCCCGGGGTACCAATCTGCCTTCCTGGACTATTGATGAGAGGGAGGTAAAGGAGGCGCTGGATCTGTCCTGGGTTCGCGTGTTAAACGATCTTGAAGTGATGGCCAATGCAGTGCCCATTTTGGAAGAAGAGGATGTGGAGACACTGAACGCGGGACGTCCTGTATCTCATGGCCCCGTAGGGGTTGTCGCTCCTGGTACCGGACTTGGAGAGGGATTTCTTGTCTGGGACGGCTCTCGATATCGGGCCTATGCCTCGGAGGGGGGACACACCGATTTCGGGCCTAACAATGCACAGGAGAGAGGATTGCTCGCGCATCTATGTGAGCGATTCGGTCACGTAAGTTATGAGAGGGTCTGCTCGGGTATGGGCATCTCCAACATCTATGGGTATCTAAAAGTCAGCGGATATGTTGACGAGCCCGCGTGGATAGCCGAGCAGCTTGAGGGGGTTGAGGATAAAACGCCTATCATCGTCGAGACGGCTATGGATCCCGAAAAGGAGTGTCCCCTCTGTTCGACAACGCTGGAGATGTTTATCTCGATTTTGGGGGCTGAGGCAGGCAACCTCGCCCTCAAACTTGTGGCTACGGGGGGCATCTATCTGGGGGGAGGTATTCCGCCACGGATTCTACCCGCCCTGAAGGAGGATACGTTTATGAAGGGTTTCTTGACCAAGGGACGTATGGAATACGTGGTAGAAAAGATTCCGGTGTACGTTATTCTAACTCCCAAGGCACCTCTATGGGGGGCGGCGTATTATGGCCTTGAAGCGTGAGATTGTTTGTGTTGAGGGCTTTATTGTCTGGTTAAAGGACGGGGACTTGTATGGTGACGTCTCGTGAGGTAGTAAAGAAAGCCATTCATTTTGAATGTCCGGAGCGCTTGCCCATGCGTTTCGCCTCGCTGGGCATCGACGATACCCATAGTGTGCCCACAAACGCCGTGGGCACGGGCGACCATAGTGAACGTGAAACATATGATGAATGGCATTGCCTGTGGACGCGCAGTGAGGTTAACAATATGGGCCAGGTAAAGGGACATCCTCTGGAAGATTGGGATGCGCTGGAGGAGTATATCTGGCCCGATCCCGATGAGCCGGCTTACTATGCCGGTATGGAGGAGCGATTCGACGGCGCTGAGGATAAATATGTGGTGACCGGTATCTTTATGTTGCTCTTTGAGCGCATGCACGCCCTGCGTGGGATGACCAATGTGCTCACCGAACTGCACACGGATCGGGGACGCATGATGAATTTGGCCGATCGTATCGTCGATTTCGATCTGACCGTTATTCAAAATATCGGGCGGCGTTTCCCCGGACGCATCGATGGGTTCACGTTTACTGACGACTGGGGGACAGAGGAGGCGACTTTTATCAGTCCCGAGATGTGGTGCGACTTTTTTCAGCCGCGCTATGCAAAAATATTTGCGGCGGCACATGCACAGGGATGGGATGTGTGGATGCACACCTGTGGTAAAGTGAATGAGATCATCGAACCCCTTATCGAGATTGGCCTGGATGTTATAAATTTGCAGCAACCTCGCGCTCTGGGCATTGAGGAGATCGGGGGCAGATATGCGGGGCGCATCTGTTTTGAGTCGTTGTGCGATATCCAGGCGACGCTGCCTTTCAAGGGCGAACAGGAGATTGGAGAGGAGGCTCGACTTCTTTTGGAGCATTGGGCTACTCCAGAAGGGGGATTCATCCTATCGGACTATGGGGATGGTGAGGCGATCGGCGTGCCTCTCTGGAAAAAGAATGTCATGCTGGACGCCTTTTGCACATTCGATCCTTATCGGACAGGTGAGGGTGAGGAGGTTCATATACAGGAGGAGATGGAAAAGTGAAGGATTGGTGGGAAGGGTATCCCTGGCGTCTGATTCAGACGAATTTGCGCGAGATCGATATGCTGGATATAGACGCTCAGCGTTTTGTAGCGGATTTACAGACTTTCAAGGCCACCGTTGTGCTATTGAATACGGGAGGTATCATCGCCAGTTACCCGACCGATTTACCCTTTCATTTTCAGAGTCCGTTTCTGGAGGGGGATAGCCTTCAGGAGATTATCGCTGCCTGTCATGCGGAGGATATCAAAGTGCTTGCCCGCACGGACTTTTCCAAGGTCCGCCGTGAGATATACGAGATGCACCCGGAGTGGGCATATAAAAGTCCGAAAGGGGAGGTAGTCGATTACAATGGCGATGTGCACGTCTGTATGAACGGCGACTATCAACAAGAATATGCCTTTGACATCATGGAGGAGATACTGACTACCCTGGATGTGGATGGTGTCTTTTTTAATATGGCCGGCTATCAGGTCAGGGATTACAGCGGCAACTATTATGGGATTTGTCACTGTGAGAGCTGTCGGGAAGCGTTTGCCGAGATGTTTGGGGCCCCGCTGCCCGATGTGGAAGATATGAGCGATCCCCTATTTCGCAAGTATTTGGTGTTCAAAGATCGTACGCTCCAAGAGCATCAGCAAAAGGTCTATCGGTTTATACAGGATCTGAGACCCGATGTGTGTATCGCCAATCATCTTGGATCTGGAAGAGGATTTGTGCGACAGGAAGCGAACACAGCCATGGATCGTCCCCTGCCACGTTGGCAGTACAGTGCCTCTGACAACACAAAGTGGGTCGTCGCTTCCTATCCTGATATGGTTCCCAGCACCACGACTGTCGATTTCATCGATTTCCCCTATCGACATGTGGCCGTCTCGCCGTACCAACAGAAACTACGGCTGGCACAGAATCTGGCCAATGGTGGCGTCCTTGATTACTATCTGATCGGTCGTCTCGACAACCATGAGGATAGATCGGGATACGAGGCAGTCAGGGAGATGTTTCGCCATCACGCAGTCCATGAAGAGGAATACAGCGGTCTGAAATCTAAGGCCAACATCGCCCTGCTGAAGGGTAAGGAAGGCAACATCTCCGAATTCCGAGGTTGGTTCCGTTTTCTCGTCGAGAACCATTTCCTTTTTGATACACTGATGATCGACGCGGCCCTTGATGTGCCCTGGGATAAGTATGAGGCCATTATCCTGCCGGATTATGAGCCTCTGGACATGGATTTGATAGGCGCACTGGATGCTTTTGTTCGGGCTGGGGGAACGGTCATCTCGGTGGGCAAGAGTGGTTTCCGGGATCGATACTATGAGCTGCGAGACGCGTTCCCTCTCGAATGTTTGGGAATCGAGGACATAAAAACCATTCGTGACGACATGAGATCCTCCTATTTCAAGTTGGATGATAAGGAGGGATTCGATTGCTTTGCTGAGACGGATCTGATTTATATGGATGGATACTATGTCTATGGTGAGTATGTGGAAGGGGTAAAGGGGCGTTTTCGGTTGATTCCTCCCCACAACTTTGGGCCTCCCGAGCGCTGCTACTATACGACAGTCACGGACCATCCTGCCTTCACCGTCAATCACTATGGTGCAGGAAAGGGAATCTATATACCCTGGACTCCCGGAAGTCTCTTCTATCGACAAGGACATACTAACACGTTCGATTTTGCGGCCGATTTGTTGGAAGGGGTGGTCGGGCTGAAACCCGTCGGCGGTAATATCTCACCCATGGTAGAGGTGACATTGTTGGAAAAGGAAGGTGAGGAATATCAACTTCTTCATCTGGTCAATGGTTCGGGGCACTTTGGGGTCACCTTTTTTGCTCCGAGTGTCATGGAGGATGTCGAGGTATCCCTTTCTTTTTCGTATGATGAATCCATCTCGGCAAAAAGCCTACTATATGATGAAATGTATGATGTGGATCTGGAGGAAGATAGACTTGTGATACATATACCGAAACTAGAACTTTTTGACGCTCTCAAGATTCGGCCGTCGGCCGCTAGGGTGTCGAAATGATACCCGTGATTTCCGTCGTTGGCTGGCATGATGTAGGAAAGACGGCGTTCATCGTGGCTTTGGTTGCCGAGTTGAAGCGGCGTGGCCTCCGGGTTGCCACCATAAAGCATACGCGAGGTTCTTTTGACATTGATCGGGAAGGTGCGGATACATGGCGGCATGCGCGGGCCGGGAGCGATGTTGTGGTGATATCTGGAGAATCCAAGTTGGCGTTTATCGAGCGTCGAGGGAGGGAATTACCTTTGGATGACATCGTTGCCCGGCTACCCTCGGATATCGACCTAGTGATCACCGAGGGGTATAAGCGGGAGGAGAAACCCAAGATAGAAATCGTTGCTCGAGAGCATGGAAATAAGCGGATCGCCTCTCCTGATGAGTTGATTGCCTTGGTGGAGCAAGAAGAGACGGAAAAGGA
>JAWLEV010000003.1:5734-76877 GCA_041685915.1 Anaerolineae bacterium
ACCCAAGATAGAAATCGTTGCTCGAGAGCATGGAAATAAGCGGATCGCCTCTCCTGATGAGTTGATTGCCTTGGTGGAGCAAGAAGAGACGGAAAAGGAATCGTCCTTTTCCGGCGAAGCAGTCAAAGGCGTCGTGAGATCCCTGGAGCAAAAAGGGATCATCTGAGAGACAGTCGGCGGTTCTGGGTTATAGTCGTTTCGTATAGTGATATCGTTAGCAAGGAGAAAAAGGAGAGGGAAGGAGGCTGAAAATTAAAAGGGGTATCTACTATACGAAGAGATGGCACAGGCAGCGGGACGTAAGATCAATGCAACTTTTTTATCTGCTCCACGCAGCACATATGGAAGAAGAGGGTTTTTACAGGGAAGGGGGCTTATGTTCCTGTTAACGTCGATGAAGAGTGGAGCGTCCTGAGGGTTTGTGGGTGAATGAAAAGAGGAGGGTTAAAATAATCCCTGCCATGCCGACAAGGACAACGAACTTCAGAGAACGGGAGGGAGCCAATAGGGCGATGGTCCCAAGCAGGGCGGTTACTATATAGTAACCGCTCACGATCTGCCGTTGGGAGTATCCTGCGTCCTGCAGACGAAAGTGCAAATGTCCGCGATCTCCTCTGGCCAAGGATTGCTCTCGCTTCCATCGAGAATAAATCTGCCAGAGCACATCCAGAATGGGCAGCCAGAGCAACAACAACACAGAGGCCACCTTGGCGCCAGCGACGATGGACAGGGCGCCGATGGCGTAGCCCAGCACGTGTGCTCCTCCACCCAAAAAGATGCGAGCAGGATTAAAGTTATAGGGTATAAATCCCAAACAGCAGCCAAAGAGAGCCAGAGGCAACAGTGATACGCTATATTGGCGCAGGCGAAGCATATGTATAAAAAGCACGAGCGCCGAGATACCCACCACACCGGTTGCCAATCCATCCAGGCCATCGAGCATATTAACTGTGGCACTCATCCCGACAAGCCACAAGATTGTAATGGGTACCATAAGATACCAATCCACCTGTATCTGCCCGTTGGTAAAGGGGTTATTAAAGATCTCGATAAAGACTTTGAAACGAATAGCCACTAGAGCGGCCAACAACAGACCTACAAATTGAGATCTGGCCTCCAGTTCCACATAATCATCTATTAGGCCCACCAACCAGACAATTCCCATGCCGGACAATACGCCGATCAGACGTGTAACTTCTAGAGGATCGTTGCGAGGAATATCCAAAAGCAGGGGAAAGAGCGCCGCGATGAGAAAGGCTGGATAGATAAAAAGCCCGCCAAGGCGGACTATGCGGCCTTTATGCTGTCGACGTCCACCAGGCATATCCACGATATCAAACCGTTCTCCCAACCAAATTGCCCATGGTGTGAGGACAGCGACCAAACCGGCAGATAGCCCCAACACAGCAGGAAAGAGTAAAGCGGATATTCTCATAAGGTCATCACTTTCACCGCTTCGTTATAATCTCAGGGGTGGGGACAAGATTACAGAACGTTCAAAATTCGGAAACAAAGAATGGGATGGCATGTCACCATCCCATTCTTTCGACTTATCAGGATCCCTTGTCTAGTTCTCTTCCTCCTTCAACAACTGTTCCCACTCCTGATCCACCTTATCCTGAATTTCCTCAAGGATCCATTTGTTGGCCGGGCGGAAGAGATGGCGGAAGCGTCCCTGAGCCTCGAACCATTCCTCGACGGGCTTTTTCTCTCGCGGCTTGTAGGTGATATGGGTCTCCCCGTTCTCGACTTCATATAGAGGCCAATAGCAGGTGTCAGCGGCCAGTTCAGAGATTTCCATGGTCTTCTCGCTGCTGTGGCGCCAACCACGAGGACAGGGTGATAGCACATTCAAGACGGCAGGCCCATCACCACTGACGGCCTTTTTTACCTTTGTCATCAAATCACGGTAGTTATGAGGCGCCGTCTGTGCTACATAGCGGATGTCGTGTGCGGCCATGATACGCGTCCACGGCTTACGCCACTGTACCTTGCCAGGGATCACACTCCCGGCCGGGGACGTTGTGGTATGCGCGCCGCGGGGCGTCGCGCTAGACCGCTGGATACCCGTATTCATATAAGCCTCATTATTGAGACACACGTAGACAAAATCGTGCCCTCGCTCAAGCGCCCCAGAGATGAACTGCAGACCAATATCATAACTGGCACCATCACCGCCGATGGCTATAAACTTTATTTCCTGATCCTCAGGCATCTTGCCCGTACGCTTTAACGCTCTGTAGGCCGCTTCCACACCACAGATGGTGGTGGATGCATTTTCGAACGCGCTGTGAATCCAGGGTACCCGCCATGATGTGTAGGGATAGATAGAGGTAGAGACCTCTAGACAGCCAGTCGCTGTGGAAACAACGACGGGATCATCGATCGCGTGCAGCATCTGACGGATGATCGTCGGCTCGGCGCATCCCGCACACAGACGATGGCCCGCTGCGAGTTTTTCTTCTTTACCAGCAATATCTCGTAATCTTATTCTCTCGGCCATTATCTTTCTCCTCGTTTGCTCTACACTGTTGCCAGATCCCCCGTTCAAAAGGGAAGACCGACAAACCGATTCTATTCTCGCAAACCCAAGTACCGCACAATGTCTCCGCGATCACCCTCTCCAGCCATGGTCTGTAGATCATCGTATACAGACTCTATCATCGGCGGCGTGGTATCGCGTCCACCAAGCCCATAGATATAGTTCACGATGTTGAGATCCGAGATCCCCTCAGTGAAGAGCGCAGAGGTGATATCCTCAAACAGAGGTCCCATTCCACGGAATGTACCAAAGGAGATGGAGCGATCGAGCACAGCCACTGCTTCACAATCCTTGATAGCCTCTACAATCCGCTGTGCGGGGAAGGGACGATAAACACGAGGTTTTAGAACTCCAGCCTTTATCCCCTTTTCCCGGAGGTCCCGCGCGACAGTGCGTGCCGTACCCGCGCTGGAACTTAGAACGATAATAGCATAGTCCGCGTCGTCCATACCATAGGTGTCGACGATGGGTTGGGGGCGCCCTGAGAGCTCTGCATACTCTTCACTGACGGTCTCGATTATTTCCATAGCATTATTCAGCGCCTCAGTCTGCTGACGCTTATGTTCAAAGTAATAGTCGGTAAAGTCCCATGCTCCCATAGTCTTTGGATTATCGACGTCAAGCAAATAAACGTCAGGGTCGTAACTCCCAACAAACTCGCTGACCGCCTCGTCTGGCAGAATCCCCACCCTTTCCACACCGTGGCCCGTGATGAAACCATCCTGACAGCTCATTGCGGGGATGCGAAGGTCATCGTGCTCGGCGATGCGTAGCGCCTTTATGGTGTTATCATATGCCTCCTGTCCTGACTCGGCGTACATTTGAACCCAGCCGGACTCCCTGGCAGCCATACTATCTGAGTGGTCACAGTGAATATTCAAGGGGCTGGATAGCGAGCGGTTGATGATTGACAGGACGATGGGCAGCCGCATTCCAGAAGCGATATAGAGCATCTCAAACATCAGAGCTAAGCCATTGGCAGCCGTAGCAGTCATGACGCGGGCCCCGCCAGCCGACGCACCGACACAAGCGCTCATGGCGGCGTGCTCACTCTCCACGGGGACGAACTCTGTATGTACAAGGCCGTCAGCGACGTACTCGGAGAATTGCTGTACGACCGGCGTCTGCGGTGTAATCGGATAGGCGGCTACCACATCCGGATCTATCTGAAGCATTGCCCTGGAGACCGATTCGGCGCCGTCCAAAGGCATGTACGTGCTTTCTACCATGTTGTTTTCCCTCCCAAGAAATATCCGGTTCTACTCTTACTCAGAATCTGTTTCCGTGATCATGTGAATAACTGAGCCTTTTTGTTCACCGGTGTGGGAATGAGGTTCTTTGATACTCACCGGGCACACTTCTGAACAGATACCACAACCCTTGCAATGCTCAAGATCTATTCCCACCATCTTTCCGTCCTCCACCATTATGGCAGAGTCGGGACACATGACCCAACACGTCATGCAGTGAACGCACTGTTCCGAGTCCCAAACGGGCCGCATGCTTCGCCAAGAGCCCGTATTATACGTCACCGAATTCCCACTATCGTAGATAACCCCGCCCTCATTTGCCTCCCTCCACGTAAGATCCAAACGAGGAGCCGTTTGCTTTGCCATCAATAACCTCCTACAGATAACCGATATCTAACATTTATGCCAATTCAGTGCATTTATCCCTGTTCACACTCGTCGTGGGCACGCCGCAAGGCGCGTACGTTGGCTTCAACGATTTCCTCGCGCAGCCTCTCTCCCAGGGTCTCACGCACCACCTCGATAATGTTGTCGAGTTCCAAAGCGCCCGTTGCTTTGGCGAACACCGAGATCATCATGGTGCTGGGAATATCCCGCTTGATCTCTTCCATCGCGATCTCGGACGCGTCAACACACCAGACACTGCCTGCCTGAAAGCCCAACGTTTCGCGAATCTCTGCCGGCGTCTGTTCCGCATTTATGATCAGCGTCCCGTCCGGCTTGATGCCCTCTGTTAAATCTACCACGCCGATGAGATTGGGATTTACTACGATGACGACGTCGGGCTCCAAGATGGGAGAGTGAACTTCTATAGGTTCATCGCTTATACGCGTGTAGGCTTTGATAGGGGCACCCATGCGTTCCGCCCCATATTCTGGAAAGGCCTGGAAATACTTGCCCGTATGCATGGCCGCCTCGCCCAAAAGTTCACCCGCCGTCACTACTCCCTGGCCACCGCGCCCATGCCAGCGAACTTCGATCATTTGGCTCATCCTCGATACCTCCCTCTTGCTTCATAGAAATAGATCACCACATCGTCCATCCAGAGGCGCTGTGTACAAGACATCGCACTCCAGACTACCTGCCAAATATTATGCATTACCTGAGGATCATGATATCATCATGATCCTCCCTTTTCTTTTCCTGCTTTTAAAGAAGGCGCCCTCCAAGATACAGTAGCCCATTCTGCGACTTGCAGCTACCAGCACACTGCTGTGCTACCCGGGAGTCTATACTTTGAGTCAATCCTATCTTATCAACTCGAACTCTGCCACGTCTACCAGTCCCAAATCCGTCAGTCGAAGTTCGGGAATCACAGGCAGGGCCAGGAATGAAAGGATAGCGAATGGAGCTGGAGGCAAATCGCCCAGGTCGGCAGCGGCGCTTTCCACTTTTTCATGCCGGGCCACGACTGCCTCTAGTGGCTCGTCGGAAAGCAAGCCACCGATGGGCAATGGAAGAGAAACGAGGATTTCTCCATTGGCACAAACTACCAGCCCGCCCTGTAGTCTTGCAACCTCCTCAATTGCCCTGAGAAGGTCGGAATCGTTAGTACCCACTGCTATTAGGTTGTGGGAGTCATGGGCCACAGACGAGGCCAACGCCCCCTTTTCCAAGCCAAATCCCTTAATCAAGCCTGCGCCGACATTGCCACTGGCCTTGTGCCTTTCCACCACCACCAGCTTTAGGATATCCCTGTCCACATCGGGCCGCACCGCTCCATCTGTAACCTTTACCTTTTCCTCTCCCTTTTTGGTAACTATTTGCCCGGGGACGATTTCGATAACCGGATAGGTTTCCTCGGCAGTTTCCCCGTCTCCCCCAAAAGAAGGAACTTTTAGCGATTCTGTTGTGAGTGACTCGATATGGACAGTATCCGCCAACTCTGCGGTAACAGGGGGCAAGGACAGCGAAAATTCGCCCTCGCTGGCTACCAACTTTCCCCGATAAAACACTCTATCTATCTCTAATCGTGTCAGGTCGCTGATAGTTATAAGATCGGCCATATAACCTGGGGCAATGGCTCCTCTATCATAAAGTCTGAAATATTCGGCAGCATTAATCGTGGCGAGTTGGATTGCCCGAACCGGATCCAGACCTCTGCTGATGGCCTTTCGTACCACAGCGTCGATATCACCTTCGCAAAGTAGATCGGAACAACTGCGGTCATCGACCACAAAGGAGCATCTCCTATATGTGTTGTCAGTGACCAAAGGAAGAAGGGTATCCAGATTCTTCTCTGAAGAGCCTTCCCGAATCATGAGATGCATGCCTCGCTGCAGTTTTTCCCTTCCTTCTTCTAAGGCAGTGGATTCATGATCGGAGAGGATACCGGCAGCCAGATAGGCGTTCAGTTCTTTACCGCCGAGTCCCGGTGCATGTCCATCGATAACTTTGCCTCTAGACGCGTCGATTTTGCTCAGAACCCCTTTGTCTCCATTAACTACACCCGGAAAGTTCATGACCTCTCCCAGGCCAATCATCTTGGGGTAGGTTAAAAGTTCCTTTACTTCCTCAGGACCGATCTGTGCCCCTGATGTCTCCAGATGAGTTGCCGGCACGCATGAAGGAACCATAAATAACATATCCAGAGGAAGAGCCTGGGCCCAATCCATGGCAAATTTTAGGCCTTCAAGGCCGCAAACATTGGCAATTTCATGCAGGTCAGTGACCACGGTCAAGGTGCCTCTGGGGACGACAGCCTGAGCATACCGCGCCGGATGAAGCATAGAGCTTTCAATATGCGTATGCCCATTAATCAGACCGGGGGCCAAAAAATCATGCTGCAAATCAATGACCTTCTCGGCTTCGTCATAAGCGCCTATTCCAGCAATCCTGTCGCCACAGATGGCTACGTCGGCCTGCTCTATTTCTCCGACAAAAGTGTTTACTATCCGACCATTTTTGAGGACCACATCGGCTGCTGTTTCGCCCTTGGCCACAGAGATCAGTTCCTTTAGGCTCATCCCTATCCTTTCAGAATATACCAGAAAAGAAGCCCATACTTCAGTCCCACAGCCAGCACTCCCATTCTAGCACCTCTTGTTTTGTATTGTCAAAGATGAAGAATTACCTTTTCTGTCCGCTTCGATTATCGATCCTGAACTTTTCTGGGGTAGGGGCGATACCATCCCTCTCGCCCAAATGCTGTCGTCTGGGACAGATCTTTGGTATAGACGCGCCGATCGTGGAAAGCGTCATTGAGAGAACGCATCAGGGCCGGTACAAGTTCCATATCAAGTTTTCGGAAGATCTGCGCGTATCGTTCGTCATCTATCAGGTTGTTTTGCTCTCTGGGATCCTCATGGAGATTGAAAAGCAGTTCTTCCCCCGTAGCGTACTTGGCCAGTCTCCATTCCCCATCGTATATCATCCAACCTCCTTGAAGGATGCCCATGATATGTTCTCGAGATTCTCGATCCCCGAGATCAAAACCTGGGAGGGGTATAGAGTCCATATAATCGGGAACCTGGCAGCCCGCAAACCGGAGCATCGTGGCGGTAACATCGGTAAGGGTCACGAGTTCCTGATTCGTCGCCGTGCCATCAGCCCAAGGAAGGTATACGAGGAGAGGAACATGGCAGCTCGCCTCAAAGAATGTCCCCTTGCCGATCAGATCATGATCTCCCAAATAGTCGCCGTGATCGGAAGAGAAGATGATGATGGTATTATCGAGCAGATCCTTCTCACGCAGCGCGTCGAGAATCTGTCCCATCTCATAGTCTATTTGCTTAACCAATCCCGCATAGTGTGCGCGAATCCTTTTCTTCTGCGTCACCGGGAACTCGGTATAGTCGACACCATTCCATGGGCGGCGATTACCTTCGATATTCTGTTGCTGGAGTTGGGGAGCCTGGCCTTCGACTTTGGGGACCGGCTCGGGCATATCCCGGGGGTCAAAGGGATCCAGGAACTCTGGCGAGGGATCATAGGGGCAATGGGGACCGGGGAATCCTATCATCATAGCAAAGGGACCCTCATCGCCATATTCCCGAATAAAACGACAGGATTCCTGCCCCACAAAATGGTCCACAGAATATTCCCAGGGAATCTTGTTTATGATGGCTCCCTTATTCTCAAAATAGCCTTCGTGTTCTTTCCCATGCAGTTTTCTGTAACCGTGGCACCTGAGAAAGTGATAATAGTCATCCCGTATGTGGATCCAGCGTTTATCCTCCGCGATGACGCGATATTGGAATCCCAGTCGCAGATCCCAGGGATAAAAGTGCATTTTGCCGATTGCTGCTGTATAGTATCCGTTCTGCCTCAATATCTCCGGCCATGTGGAGATACCACAGTCACGATAGTCGGCACGTAAAAACTGTCCATTGCTCAGAACTCCTGTCCTGGCCGCGTTCATGCCCGTCAAGAGCGAGACACGTGCGGGAACACAGAGGGGATGTGGCGAATAGGCATTACTGAACAAAACGCCCCTCTCCACAAGACTGTCGATGTGGGGCGTATCGATAAAAGGAGCATCATAGCAACTCAAAAAGTCGGAGCGCAACTGATCCGGCATGATGAAGACAAGATTCGGTTTTTTAGACACTGCTTTCTCCCTCCTATTGGGGGACTTATTGTTTGGACTCTGGCAAAGGCTCATCTCCTCCCTCCTCTGAGAGGGCTTCCCTTCTTTTGGCATCCCGCAGATCATCATAGACGCTGAACCACTCTGCCAATTCTGCCTGACGCCTCTGTGCCTCCCTTTCGCGCTGCGCCTCGCGAAAGGCTTCAATGCGCCGAAATATCTCATTTTGCACATCGTGGGGATTTGGAACTTTGTTGAATGTAAAACTACCTGCACCGGCGGTCTGGATGACGACGTCTCCATAGTCAAAGGCCGCTGCCAAAAAGCTGGGGACCTCTAGACTTACATGTTGGATCATACCCAAACTGGCCTCACGTCGCTCCTCCGATACAAAGAGGGGACGCTTATCAATATCTACGATCCGATCCTCCGTCACGATGTAAAGGTCATTGCCCCAATCGACCGTGTTCCACCAGAGCAGTCCTACGAGAAACGTGGTGACGGGAACCAACATGAAGGGATAATAGGGATACAACTCTGTAACCAAAGGTTGTGGGATACCAAAAAAGCCCAGAAGCATCGCCACGCTGACGATGAAGCACCAAAAGAGGGGAGCGACGGTTTCTCGTATAAGGAATATCCAATGTTTTCTCCACGTGGTGGCTTCTTCTGTCTGCATTCGCGTCCGTGGGATGAGGCCATGCTCTGCGATCCAGGTGAGAAAACGTGTGATCGGTCCAGGTTGCACCCTCACCATTGCAGGTCCAGCGGCACGGCTACTATCTTCCAATCCACCTCCCTCAGCCACGGCCTCAGAAGTATCCAGTCCCAGATGACGGGCCAGAGTATCACGCACAGTTTGCCGCTGCTCGGCATGACGCGTGGCCTGGGCACGGGCCATCTCCTCCCAGATGGCATCCCTCGCCTCCTCGGGGCAGGATATATGGTCGAAGCGTATGGTGCCGACTTCGGCGGCCGTCTCGATGATCAAGTCCCCATAGTTCAACATCTGCCCCATAAAGTCACGCACGATTCGAAAGTCCTGAATCCGCGCCAAGGGCGCAGCGTTCCGCGACTCGTAGAGAAAGGCGACTTGTTCGCGATGGACAACTCTTTGGATGGAAGCGACAAAATAATCATTGCGCCAATCGACCCAGTGCCAGAGAAAGCTCATTACATAAAAAGCAGATAAGAGGAAAAAGGGGATGAACAGGTTCGGTTTGCCCGCAAGCCACGTCCTCAACCACAGCAAGGCCGCAAAGCCGACAAGCACAACCAGGGTGATTATCATCATGGAGCGGACAAACACGGACCAGTGCCTGCGGCTATGATATATAATCACTTCTCCGGGTCCCAACCATGGATAATGGGGCGCCCGTAGTTTCTCCCGGATGTCCGGCCGGATAGCCAACTGCTGTCGCAGATTCTCGTATTCCGACAGCAACCTTTCAAATTCGGAGCGCGTCAGCATCCAGATACGCATCTCCGTCTTGGCAGTGACGGTAGCGTCTCGAGGCTCACTTAAAAAGAGGGAGGTAATACCAAAGTAATCACCGCGTCGCATCATATCGACGGGACGCTGAAGGCCATTTTCATCGACACGATGGACGACCGCCTCGCCGCGGCGGATAAGGAAAAAGACACTCCCCAGATCCGCCTGGCGTGTTAATACGGTCCCGGCGGGGATCTCGCGCTCTTCGCCCTCGTTGGCAACCAGCGCGAGATGGTGTTCTGAGAGCTGCTGAAAGAGGGGGACCCTGCAAAGCTCTTCTACTAGGCTCATATGGCATATCTGTTTCCTGTCCACAGCGACGAACCTATTCTAACAGAATATCCTCGTTGTTACAACCTGTCCCTCGCATAGGCATCGGTTCCTGCCATCCCCATCTGGCCAATGCGCAGGTTCAAAGAGCCGATTTGTTTGTGAGTGTGAGGCAGGTATGGTAGAATGCTGGGTGACATATAGAGAGGGAGCCATGAGCACCGAATCTCCGGACGAACTGAGTGCGCGGGAAAAGGAGATACTGGAACTGGTCGCCACGGGGGCGACGAACCGGCAGATCGCTGCCAAGTTGACCATCAGCATCAACACGGTCAAGACCCATCTCCGCAACGTCTTTACCAAGCTTTCCGTCGAGTCGCGGACGGAGGCAGCCTTGTGGGCCGTGAAATATGGTGTGGTTGAGGTCGAACAGGAGAACACCCACTCAACACACGAGGATGATATATCGAAAGAGCCCGTGGATTGGGAACTGGAAAGTCAGTGGCCATTGCGAGTGGGCCAGTATCTGGCTTTAGGGATTTCGCTCCTCTTTATCCTTATTGTCACTTTTGGGGCCAAAAAGGTCCGGGGCACGGATGACCAAGAAAGTCCCTTTGTGGATCTTCCTCGGATGACGGAAAGCGATATTTCTGTGGGCTCCTCTTCGCGGTGGCGGTCAAAGACTCAGTTGCCCACACCTCGAGGTCGCTTTGCCCAAACACAGGTGGAAGACAAGATATTTGTCATCAGCGGTTCGGAGGATCAGGGATGGAGCGCGGCAGTCGAAGTGTATGACGTAACCCGAGATGACTGGGAACGGAAACGTGATAAGCCCACACCCGTGGCCAATGTAGGGGCGGTGGCTATAGATGGTCTGATCTATGTTCCGGGGGGACTGGATGCATCGGATCGGGTACGGGATATCCTTGAGGTTTATGATCCAGAGGCCGATGCCTGGCATACCTCGACCCCTTTACCAACGCCTCTATGTGCCTATGCCATCGCACCTTTCGAGGATGGCTTTTATCTTTTTGGCGGCTGGGACGGGGAGATGTATCGCTCGTCCGTGTACTATTACGATGTGCCTTCCGAGACCTGGCGTGAGGAGGAATCCATGGAGACGGCCAAGGCATTTGCTGCAGCCGCCTTGCTAAAAGATCGCATTTATCTCGTGGGGGGATATGACGGTTCCCAGGAATTCGATCTATGTCATTCTTATACCCCCTCCCTCGCTGCGGAGGAAAGCGATCCATGGCAGGAACACGCCCCCATGAGCATCGGGCGGGCGGGACACGCCATGGCAGCATCTCAAGGAGGACTGTATGTCGTTGGTGGGGGATTGAAAAATACCTTTACATATAACGAACGCTATGATGTAGGAAACAATGCTTGGTCCAGCTTTGAAAGTCCCATCACTGATCGCTGGCGCACCTTGGGACTCTCAACCGCCAATTCCAAAGATGGCACGTTTCTCTATGCCATCGGAGGCTGGAATGGAAAGCATCTAGGTGCTGTGGAAACCTATCAAATATCTTTTCGAGTGTATTTACCATAAAGGAGAATGGAACGTAATGCCCGGGGACAATATCTACAAGGCCGACGCGACCTTGGTTCAGGGGCTACAGTTTGTGGGGCGGGGCGCTCAGTCGGGGATTGCTGTGGTGTTGGACGGCGTGGAAAAGCATGGTGGTTTAGAGAGCGGGATACGTCCCATGGAGTGTTTGCTGGTCAGTCTAGCCAGTTGCACCGCTATGGACGTCATATCCATCCTGCGCAAAAAGCGCCAGGAGGTGACAGGTTTTCGTGTGGAGGTAAAAGGAGTCCGGGCTGAGGAACATCCCAGGCGCTATGAGCGGATCACCCTGCATTATGTTGTCCAGGGCCACGACGTGTCGGAGGAAGCCGTGGCCCGTTCCATTGAGTTGTCACAGACAAAGTACTGTGGCGTGACGGCCAGTCTCAAGAGTGAGATCGATTACGAGTATACAGTAGAGGCGGGGAACTGATGGCCTCAACATACGATATCGTTATCATCGGAGCCGGGCCGGGCGGGTATGTGGCTGCCATTCGGGGGGCCCAGCGGGGCGCGAAAGTAGCCCTTGTGGATAGAGAGGGTATAGGAGGCACCTGTCTGAACTATGGTTGTATTCCCACAAAAGCCTTGGTCCGCGATGCGGAACTTTACCGTGATGCTACCTCGGGAGATTATTGTGTGGATGTGGAAGGCTCGTTCCACCTCGACTTTTCGCGGCTTATGGAACGCAAGCGCGAGGTTGTAGATACACTCGTTGGTGGCGTGGAGAGGCTTCTGGGCAGCTACGGTGTAGATGTGTTTATAGGTCATGGACGCATCGAGCGTCCGGGGCTGGTTGAGGTACATGGGGAGAAGAGTACACAGGAGTTGCCCTGCGACGCTATCATCATCGCCACGGGATCTATCCCTTCGCGGGCGCCCATTGCTGGCAACGGCTTGCCCGGCGTGGTTTCCTCGCGAGAGCTATTGGAGATCGATAGTTTACCCGAACGTCTGGTAATCGTGGGTGGCAGCGCTGTGGGTGTGGAATTCGCCTGCATCTTTCAGGCGTTGGGTACAAAAGTCACCCTGCTGGGACGGAAAAGTTTTGTCAAGGAAACAGAGCCCCAGATCAGCAGACGATTGCGGGCATACATGAAACGGCAAGGCATGTCCGTTACTATCGGTCTCACGTTCAAGTCCGTGAAGCCCAATGATAAGGGATCTCTGCTTGTAGAATATGAACGCAATGGCAAAGACTTGTATGCTGAGGGGGATCTTGTTCTCCTGGCTACGGGACGTAGACCCAATACAGAAACGCTGGAACTGGAAAGGTTAGGGATCGAAATGGAGGGCTTGGCCATCAAAGTAGACGAATCACTGCGAACCAACGTGCCGGATATATATGCCATCGGCGATTGCACCGGCGGATATATGTTTGCCCATGTGGCTTCCTATGAGGCAGAGGTCGCTGTGGAGAACATTTTGGGAGAGAAGCGCAAGGCAGACTATCGCGTCGTGCCCACATGCATCTTTACCATGCCCGAGATCGCGGACGTAGGGATGACCGAAGCGGAAGCGAAAGAGGCTAGACTGACATATACCGTAACCCGTTTTCCCTTCCGGGCCAACGGGCGGGCGTTGGCCGTAGGCGAGACATATGGTCAGATCCGTATGCTTTGTGAGCAGACCCCCGAAGGAGAGGGAGGGAAGGTGCTTGGGGTGCATATCATTGGGCCTCGCGCGGGCGATCTGATAGCCGAAGCCGCTCTTGCCATGCGCCTCGGAGCCACGGCAGAGGAGATTGCCCAGACTATCCATGCTCACCCCACAATGCCAGAGGCGATGATGGAAGCCGCGATGGCCCATTCCCTGGGCGCCATTCACTATGAGCGAAGATAGATAGGGGGCGAGGCTAGTATATGATCATCGGAGTATGTACGTTGGAGTTGCAGATCTATGGAAGCGCGTCGTTGAAGCAAAAGCGCCAGGTGGTGCAATCTGTGCTGGATAGAGTGCGCAATGAGTTCAACGTCTCTACGGCCGAGGTGGATCATCAGGATAGCTGGCAGCTTGCTACCTTGGCCTTTGCCTGTGTGGCCTCGGACGGGGGGTATGTACAGGGAATGCTGCAGCGCGTGGTGGATTTTGTGGATAGCAGGAGATTCAACCTCGTTCTCCTGGATTATCGGATCGAACTTTTCTAGATCTACGGTGTCATGTTAGAGCGACGTAAAGGAGGAGATGCATGGTGTTCAGAATCCTGGCCATCGCGAGGGACTGCTCCATCCTGCTTTTGGGCATAGAGATATTTGTCGTATTGCTCTTGCCCATTCTTGCTCTCTGGTATACAACCCGCTGGTTGAGGAGTTTCATGCCCCAGATGATCCATACTCTGGAGGATGTGAAAGAAGAATGGTTTCACCTAGTCTCTCAGATCGATTCTGTCTTGGCTCGTATCAGAGCACCGGTTATCTGGATAGCGAGCAAGGGTGAAGGATTGAGAGTGTTTCTCTCACGGTTGAGGTCCACTTAGGAAAAAGGAGGCTGGCTTTGCAAAAGAGTAAAAAGTACATCGTGGAGGGCGCTGCACTGGGGGCTGTATTGGGGATCGTGGCAGGTTGGTTATACAGTCGCCGCATTGAAGAGACCGAAGACGAGGAAGTGGAAGAGATAGATACAAAGCGCGTGATGCGCCTCGTATGGTCGGGGCTGGGATTTGTAAGAGAGGTCGCCGAGTTGTAGTCCAGTTTTTAGAAGGATGGTAGAGGATAGCTTACGCTCGTGCCGTTCCCGTTTACTACCAGTCGTATTCGTTAATCGTACCTTTTTTCACAAGGATATTTGACATAGACATCGCTCCATGTATAATCTCACGCTGGTGCGTGATTTTCCAAGATTCGTTTATTAGGAGGCGTTTTCGTGTATCGCATTTTGCAAAAAGAGGTCCTGACGCCTGTGGCAAAGCTGTACGCTATAGAGGCGCCAGAGATCGCCCAGAAGGCGCAGGCTGGACACTTTGTCATTTTGCGCGTGGATGAACCGGGGGAGCGCATCCCCCTCACGATTGCGGACTATGATCGCGAAAAGGGCACAGTGACCATCGTCGTCCAGGAGGTGGGCAAGACGACCAAGTTGTTGGGCACGCTAGAGGAGGGGGAGAGCCTGGCCAGCTTTACTGGCCCCCTAGGCATCCCCACAGAGGTGGAGAATTATGGCACGGTTCTCGTCGTCGGGGGCGGATTGGGCATCGCGCCCATCTATCCTATTTGTCGCTCGTTACGCGAGGAGGGAAATACCGTCATCGGCATCATCGGCGCGCGGAGCGGCGATCTTCTCTTCTGGGAAGAGGAGTTGAGCAGTGTGACGGACGAACTGATCGTCTGTACTGACGACGGAAGCTATGGGCGAGAGGCGTTGGTGACCGTGCCTATGAAGGAACTTATGGAGTCCGACAGGGAGATCGACCGCGTCTGGGCCATTGGTCCGGCGATCATGATGAAGTTTGCAGCCCTTACCACACAACCGTATGGCGTCAAGACGATCGTGAGCCTGAACTCTATCATGGTCGATGGCACGGGGATGTGTGGTTCCTGTCGCGTATCCGTTGGGGGACGGACGCGCTTTGCTTGTGTGGATGGTCCCGAGTTCGATGGGCATGAGGTGGACTGGGATCTGCTTCTGAGTCGTCAGCGGATATATACGGACATGGAAAAGATAGCATTGGAACAGTACGAACACGAACTGGCTAACGTGCAGACGTAGGAGATGACATAAAGTATGGCAAAAGCCAACAAAAGAAGGATCCCGCGACAGGAGATGCCCAAGCAGGATCCAGAAGAGAGGATAAATAACTTTGACGAAGTACCCCTTGGTTTCACCATGGATCTGGCCGCCATCGAGGCCAATCGCTGCATTCAGTGCAAGCGCCCGGCCTGTGTTACAGGCTGCCCTGTGCAGGTGCGAATTCCCGAGTTTGTCAAGGCGCTGCGCGAGGGAGAGATGGAGGAGGCCGCTGACATCCTAAAGGATACCAACAGTCTCCCCGCCGTCTGCGGCCGTGTTTGTCCCCAGGAAACCCAGTGTGAGGAAAAGTGCGTATTGGGTCGGCGGGGTGAACCGGTAGCCATCGGGCGACTGGAACGCTTTGTGGCCGACTGGGAGCGGGAGCATGTTGAGAGCGATAAAGGTGTACCGCGAGAGAGGAACGGCAAGCGGGTGGCTGTCATCGGTTCTGGCCCGGCAGGGCTTACTGCTGGGGGCGACCTGGCCAAGCGAGGCTACGATGTGGACATCCTCGAGTCCTTGCACAAGCCGGGAGGAGTTCTGGTGTATGGAATTCCTGAGTTCAGATTACCAAAGGATATCGTGGCCGCCGAGATCGACTATGTGAAAAGCCTAGGCGTTGACATAAAGACAGACACGGTAGTGGGCAAATTATACACGTTGGATGAGCTTCTGGAAGAGTACGAGGCCATCTTTTTGGCCACGGGAGCCGGCCTTCCCATCATGATACATATGCCCGGAGAAAACTATAATGGGGTTTACTCGGCCAACGAGTTGCTCACGCGCACCAATCTGATGAAGGGGTACCTCTTTCCCGAGTGGGACACGCCGGTCAAGGTGGGGGGCAAAGTGGCCGTCATTGGCGCGGGCAACGTGGCTATGGACTCTGCCCGATGTTCCCTGCGTCTGGGCGCCGAGGAAGTACATATCGTCTATCGACGTTCGCGCAGCGAGGCACCGGCCCGTGAAGAGGAAATAGAAAATGCCGAAGCTGAGGGTATTCTTTTTGACTTTTTAACCAACCCCATCGAGATATATGGCGATGAGGATGGATGGGTGACGGGGATGCGTTGTGTCCGTATGGAGTTGGGCGAGCCCGACGAGAGTGGGCGGCCGCGTCCTATTCCCATCGAGGGTTCCGAGTTCGATATGGAGGTCGATACCGTGGTAATGGCCATAGGCACACGTCCCAATCCCTTGGTCTTTACCGATGCAAAAGGTTTGGAGCGTACTCGCTGGGGCACGGTTGTCGCGGACGAGGAGACCGGTCGCACCAAGGTGGAGCGGGTCTGGGCCGGCGGTGATATCGTGACGGGAGCGGCCACGGTAATAAGTGCCATGGGTGCAGGTCGTGTGGCCGCAGAGGATATACACCGATACCTTCGGAATGGAGCGGAAGGGCCGTGGTGGCCCAAGGAAAAAGAGTAAGGGGCGGGGGCGGCCATCATGGCCGCCCTTTTGCATAGGCTAGATAGGGGCTATAATGTCCGCGGGTGTTTGAAAGCAGGAGGGGGCAAAGATCATGACAGAGAAGATCCGCGTCACGGTGTGGAACGAGTATCGCCATGAGCAGACGCACGAGGAAGTGAGAGAGGTTTATCCCGAGGGTATCCATGGGCAGATCGCCGCTTTCCTCGGGGCACAAAAAGATATCGAGACACGAACGGCCATTCTGGATGAACCGGAGCATGGCCTGATGGAGGAGGTTCTGAACAATACGGACGTGCTGACGTGGTGGGGGCACATGGCCCATGGGGAAGTTGAGGACGAGATCGTGGACCGCGTGCAAAAGCGGGTGCTTGATGGCATGGGATTGATCGTCCTCCACTCGGCCCATTTCTCCAAGATATTCAAGCGCTTGATGGGTACCAACTGTAGCCTCAAGTGGCGAGAGGTAGGGGAACGGGAGAGGATGTGGGTGGTGGATTCGGCGCATCCTATCGTTCAGGGTGTGGGTGAATATTTTGAGATTCCTCATGTGGAAATGTACGGCGAGTTCTTTGATATCCCACAGCCGGACGCTCTGGTCTTTATCAGTTGGTTCCAGGGAGGCGAGGTGTTTCGCAGTGGAGCCGCCTATCATCGCGGTAAGGGCAAGGTATTCTATTTCCGTCCTGGGCATGAGACGCTGCCCATCTACTATCAAGAAGAGGTGCAGCGGGTTATGATCAATGCTGTCCGCTGGGCGGCGCCTGTAGATGGACCCTATACGGACCTCAGCGACTGCCAGCAGTACGAGCCCCTGGAAGAGTTTCAGGTAGAGGCATGAGTTAGCGGCTCACTTTAACAAGGAAAGGTTCAGGACAATCAAGGGCACACCGTTTCGGTGCGCCCTTGATCTGGGTGTTCAGGATAGCCTGACGCCCCGGGCTATTTCCCGCTATTTGGCGTTGGGTTTTTCAGAAGACGCTCATACAGGGCTTCATACTGGGGAATGATGTCGTGGTAGTCGAACAGCTCTGATGCCCGTTTGCGGGCCGCTTCACAAAACTTTTCATATAGGGCGTGATCCGTGAGCAACGTGATGGCATCCTCGGCCATGGCCTTTGTGTCCCCCACGCCCTCCAGGAACCCTGTCTCGCCATGCCGCACTACCTCACGCAGTCCTCCAACATCGCTGGCGATGACGGGTACACCGCTGGCCATGGCTTCCAGGGCTGCCAGACCGAATCCCTCCAGTTGACTTGGTAACAAGAACAGATCGGCTGTCCTCAAGAGGGACTCTACCTCTTCGGTCACGCCCGTAAAACGCACCCGATCGGAGATGCCCAGTTCCAGGGCTTTTTGCAGCGCATGGCAGGTGTCGGGGCCGTCGCCGACCATGATCAACCGGGCATCCACCTCCTCGGCCACGTACGAAAAAATCTCGATCACGTCGACCACCCGCTTGACTGCACGAAAGTTGGAGATATGCATAAGCGTACGCTGTCCGGGCGAGTCCCTGGGGGGAACGCACGAGGGAGGATGAGCCTGATGCCTATCGAGATCCACGAAATTGTAGATGACCTCTATTTCCTTTTCCACCTGAAACTGGCGATACGCCTCTTCTTTGAGAAAATGGGATACGGTAGTGACAGCATCCGATTGCTTCAGGGCAAGTCTCGTCACGGGGAGAAAGGCGGGATGGCTGCCCACTTCTGTCACGTCGGTGCCATGAAGGGTGGTCACCACCTTGAGATCTAGCTCCGAGGCGATCTGTTTCACCAACAGGGCGGCCGGTGCAAAGGGGAGGGCGTAATGGGCGTGCAAGAGTTGTAGATCTTTCATGCGGGCCACGGTGACCATCTTGGATGCCAGTGCCAGGGTATGGGGGAAATTTTGAAGTAAGGGATATTCCACCACTTCCACCTCGTGGAAACTGACGCCGGCTGGCGGGTGCGAAAGACGCAGGGGCGCTGCGTAGCTGATAAAGGCTACCTCATGTCCCCTTTCGGCCAAGTGCTTGCCTAACTCTGTGGCCACGACGCCACTGCCACCATGTGTCGGATAACAGATGATACCTATACGCATCTTTTCTCCCTACTTTGACTACAAAGTCAGATCTACTGAAAATCCCATAATGGAAGTAGCCGGGATATTAAAAAGAAGAGAACTCCATCCCCAGGGGATCGGTGACTTCCAGAGTCCCTCGAATTAGAAAGCCTTCGCCATATTTCTTTCCGATCAAAGATCCATAGTACGCCATGCGGTGTCTGAGGGACCAGTTATACTCACGAGAGGTCAGCCGGGTTTGCTTGTAGAAATTATCCTCTGGCTTGAACTGTGTAGAATAGGCATATATGGCTTGCATCTTTTGCTCATACTGTTCGCTGATGTCCACAATGAAAGTGGGCTCGAATTCGTGCCAGGCCATATAATAGGCGAGACGCTTGGGACGAAAACTCTCTTGTCCTGTTCTGTATCGTGTGAGTCCGGCAAGAAAAATCCCCTCATAAACCAGCGTGCTCGTATGGTAGTGATCGGGATGTCTATCCTCGTGGTAGGGAAGAAAGATAAATCCCGGTCGGTACTTGCGTATCACACGAGCCACTCGGCGCTTACCCTCTTTACCGGTACGTATATGCCCGTCCTCCAGTTCCAGATTCTCACGCGCCTCGCCGCCTATGATTTGCAGGGCCTTTGCTGCCTCCTGCCGGCGCGTTTCCACGGTTCCCCGGGTAGCCAGTTCCCCCTCTGTCATATCCACCAACACGACAGAGTACCCCCTGGAGACCAGTTTGATCAGGGTACCGCCACATCCCAGCTCGATGTCGTCGGGATGGGCGCCAAAGGCCATAACATCGACGTCAGACATTCTTTCCCTCCATTACAAGAATGTGATGACAGAAG
Organism: Anaerolineae bacterium; assembly: GCA_041685915.1. Classification (GTDB taxonomy): domain Bacteria; phylum Chloroflexota; class Anaerolineae; order UBA1429; family UBA1429; genus JAWLEV01. The sequence goes on from JAWLEV010000003.1 coordinate 25,445, forward strand.
TCGTCCAGAGCACCGCCTGCAAAAAGTCTATCGAAAAGGCCGAGTCCGTGAATATTCATAAAGTGGGGCAGGGGTAACACACGTTCCTGCAGGCGATCGCGGGGTAGGACGACATTTTGCAGGATGTGTATCTCTCCCTTGGACAGCCCCTTCTGACTCATGAGGGCGCTTGTACTGCTCTCCTCCAGCTTATCGATGCCACGTAGTGCGTTGTTCACCGCCCATTCCCAACTCTTGGCCATGCTGGGATCGATTTCTTTGACGTACGGTTTCAGCGGCGCGAACGCCTTTCCCACGTGCTCCCGGGCCGTGTCAAAGAGGTCCGTTCCCGCTTCAAAGGTGAACTTGCGCAGCACGTCACTTGGGTCGGGTTCTTGCGTCAGAAGCTGCTCTGGAGTGACACCATAACGTTCCATGTCGTCCCCTTCGCTCTCATGCACCAGGGTGTAACTCTTGCGGGGAAAAAGAATGGGTTGAGGAAGATCAAACAGTTTGTAGAGGGGTTTGAGCATGGCATGATACGTTATCTCGCCGGGACCCAACACACTGACCAAGATGGGCAGAATAGCATCGGCGAAAAGGGGCCGCAGAGCTGCATCGGTCGAATAGTCCTCGGGATGGGTGCCCGCTTCCTCCACGTGGGTTGCGGGATCCTGCACCCGTACCCGATGGCCTCGGGCGTCAAAGGTGAAGGGGCGGGTGGCATCCTCTACGGGCAGTGTGGCCTCATAGCCGGCAGCGGTCAAATCCTCGGCGACTCCTCGCAAACGACACGTAATTTCCTCCGTCTCTTTTAACGCGGTCTGAAAGATGTGGGCTCCGAAGGGGCGCAGGATGCGTGGCTCCACCATGACAAGTCCCTGATCAGCAAAGAGCTGTGACCACAGCCTGCCGTGCCAGGTACAGTAATCCTCTTCCTTTTGAGGTGAGAAGCGCTTCTTTGTGATAGCATGGTGTGTGCCCGGAGTTAATCTGCCAAAGTACGTTTGGAAGGCATCTTTTATTTCCTCTGTAATGTCCAGATCGGCGATGGGACACCCCTGTTCATCCCAGGAAAAGCTAACTTGTCCCACCTCCCCATCGGGTTGAAAATAATAGGCCTGATTGATCTCGCCAAAATCGTGATCCTCGGTAGCCATCCAGAACATGGGCACGACGTCGACGGAAAGTATTTCGTCGAGATAGGCGGCCAGGCGGATCGTGGTGATGATCTTATAGGTAGTATACATGGGACCACCCAGAAACCCTACCTGCTGGCCGGCTATCACACAAAACGTAGAGGGATCTTGCAGCGCGCGAATGTTCTCAAGCGTCCGCTCGCTGGCTCCCAGCTTTCGATTGTAGGGCAACAGTTGTTCTACAAGTCCTTTGCGAGGAAAGTTATGTGACCGGCGACCAGCGAGTGCTCCACCAAAATCGGTGGGTGCGTGGGTGAAAAAAGTGTTGGCTTCTCCCCTATTCTTGAGATAGTCGATATGGAGCCTGCTTTGGAACCGGGCCGGCAGATCGTCCCAATCCACGTCGACGATCATCTTGCCTCTTCCTTCTGTGCTGTGATGACTAGTCGCGGACTGTCAGGCGAGAACTCCTCTCCAGCAAGTGATCCATATCGGTGAATATTCACGAACCCGGCGTCTTTTAGCATGACCACTATCTCGGATGGGCGATACGCACGAACTGACTCATGGAACACGTTTTCCTTTCCTTCAAGATTCACAAAAAGGGTATCCTTTTCCACACGCCGCCCATTCTGGCTCAGGTAACGCACATTTCTGACATAACCGGCGCAGAACCGATCCTCATCGCAGGGAACCAGATGTCGGAGGACGTGATAACGATTCAAGTAGTCTATGAGGAACTTGCCCCCCGGTTTGAGGACACGATACACCTCACGAAACACGGCCGCGTTTTCCTCATCCTCCCCAAAGTACCCAAAGGAGGTAAAGAGGGACGCCACGGCAGCAAAATAGTTCCTATACGGGATGGCGCGCATATCCGCTCGTACCAGCTGTATATCTTCCTGAGGAGTCTCTCTTTGCTCCGGCGTGGCAAGTTTTTCGGCTGCTACCTTTAGCAGGGCCTCCGATAGGTCCAAACCTACCAGACGTGTCAGGCCCAACTTACGAAAGACTTGTAGGTAGCGACCGGCGCCACAGCCCAGGTCGAGAAAGGGTTCGTCCTTGCGAGGATTAAGAAGTTCCATGATCCTTTGGGCGTTCTTCGCCGCCTCTTCCGCGTCCCGATGGGCATAGAGTTGCAGATACGGCAGCCCAAAGCTTTCCTCGTACCACGGGCTCATGCTATACCATGCTCCCGCTTATAATCCTCCCAATTCTTTTTCAGGTCAACAAACGATGAAAAATCGGATCGAAGAACAAAGGGATTGTTCTCCTTTTCCTCTCCGATGGTGGACCGAGGAGAGGTGCCATAATCGTGCCCCGGAAACACTCTCGTGCCCTCTGGTAGGGTCATGAGTTTCTCATGCAGAGAGACATATTCGGCCTTTGCCCCTTGGCCAAAGTCTGTGCCTCCCACCTTTCCCACAAACAGGGTATCCCCCGTAAAGACCGCGTCGCCGATGTACAGACATACAGAGTCGGGGCTGTGCCCCGGCGTATGAAGGATTTCTATCTCCAGATCTCCCAGAGGAAATGTGGCGCCATCCTTCACTTTCTGTCCTGTGCGAGGATCCTCGTCCTGCCACTGCAGGACATCCACTCCCGTCAACGCTGCTACCCTCTCATTACCGTTTGCGTGGTCGACATGTCCATGGGTGTTAAAGACATAGACGATGTCATAGTCATGCTCGCGGGCATAGTCGACGATCTTTTTCGGAGAATAGGAGGGATCGATCACTACCGCCTTTTTCGTGTCCGGATCGGCGACGAGATAGCCAAAATTTCGATCGCCGCCCACACGAAATTGCTTGATAAACATCTCTTCTCTCCTATCGATGTGATGAAATATCGTACTTGATACACGCGCCTGATTATTGTACTTCTTTGTTAAGTAACTCGCAATTCTCGGTTTATAATCTGGGATGTTACAGGATTAGAGAGAGGCATTCCCTATGGAGGACGAATACGGGCAGCATGCCCAGCGTCCCATATGATACACATGACGTCGCTCGTTACCTATTATGCGAATGTCGGACATCCGGTCTCTATAGCCCGCTCGGTGTGTTGTTTCATTTCTCTCCTATTCCTGGAATTGCGGCATCCAGGGCAACAGGGCCTCGAACATCTCGTCCACCATCGCTTTTATCTTGTCCAGGGATAGTGTGGAGGCTGTTAGTGGATCCAGGGCTACGGCCTGGAAGAGGGCTGCACGATCTCCCTTTAGCGCTGCCTTGACCGCCAGTTCCTGTACGCTGATGTTGGAGCGGTTCAAGCCGGCGAGTTGGGGCGGCAGATCGCCTACGTGGCAGGGATGGATGCCCAAGGCGTCGACCAGACAGGGCACCTCCACGACACAGTCCGGTGGGAGATTGGTGATCAAGTTCGTGTTACCTACGTTGCCGTTGATGCGTATCTTGCGATCGGTCTCACAGGCCTCGATGATGCGCGAACTGTACTCTGTGCTGCGCTCCATGGAGATCGGTTCCTCGCCCTGCGCCTTGCGGGTGATCTCTTCCATCCGCTGCTCCCTGCGACTGGCGCCCGAGCGCTCGTTCATCCGCTCTTCACGGCGCGATAGGGCATAGGTTTCCATCAGTTCGGGCGTACGCCGGAAATAGGGCACGTACTCGGACATATGATGGGTGGACTCGGTCACATAGTAACCAAAGCGGCGAAAGATCTCCCGACGCACCGTGTCTCGCGCCCAGGAGCGTCGATCATGACTTGCGAGATCCTCGCGTTCGTCGCCTTCCGCCGCGTCCCATTTTTCGAGACGTTGACGCAGCAGAGGATAGACATCCTCGTGATTCCGCTGCAGGCGCAAAAACCAGGCCATGTGATTGATCCCCGCCACCCAGTAGGAGAGTTCGTCATAGGGGATATCCATGTACTGGGCCAGGCGCTCCGATGTACCCTGTACACTGTGACAGAGACCCACAATGCGGACGCTCGTGGCCTCGTTCACGGCCCAGCAGAGCATGGCCATGGGATTGCTATGGTTGAGCAGTAATGCATCAGGGCAAAGCTCTTCCATGTCGCGGCAGATATCGATGATGAGGGGAATGTGGCATTGTCCATAAAAGATACCTCCCGGTCCCACCGTATCGCCCACGGCCTGATCAATGCCGTATTTAAGGGGGATATTGATATCCAGACTGGTGGCCTCCATCCCGCCCACGCGGAAGGTGGTGACCACATAGTCCGCCCCCTCTAAGGCGCGACGGCGCTCTGTGGTGGCCTCGATTGTGGTGGGTAGTCCTTCCTGATCCACCAGTCGTTGAGCAAAAGCCTCTATCCGATCCAGAGCCTCCCGATCGATGTCCACATAGACGATGGTCCCTTCAGTTAGTTCGGGCACACAGAGGATGTCGGTGGTCAGGCGGCTGGAAAAGACCATACTTCCTGCGCCGATGATGACGATTTTTGCCATGATTTTCTTCTCCTTTATATCGGATTATTTGTGAGAAACAAGAAGGGGCGTGGCTTAACCGCTATAAGCGACACCCACTAACACAATCCCTACTCGCGTTGTACTCGCACCTGTCCCATGAGCCCCCAGGATTTGAGTACATAGTCGGGCGTATAGGTCTCATCGGTGCGCCGGAAGGAGCGCCAGTCCGTCCATGGCTCGCGCCCCGTTGCCAGATGGAGAGGCCCCAACATATTCCGAGGGCTACTCACCACCTCTATGCCCAACGCGTTCTGTCCGGGCACCAGATGGTCGGTGATGTCCAGGCCATTCGCCGAAGCCCAGGGGATGTGTCCGGCTAATTCCCCATTAACATGTATGGCCACATCCACCGCCTCATAGTCGCCCAGGTAAACGCGCACCCGCTCATCTTCCTTTGGCGTGTGATCTATGATATCCCGATAGATCATACTGCCAGCGTAATGCGGATAACCCTGTGTGGTCCAATCGCCCAAATGGAGCGTATCAGGTTCGGCAGTGATGACGCGCTCGATGCTCACGCCAAAATCTCCCAGCAGGTAACAGTCCTCCAGTTCCATATAGTTGGTATAGTTACAATGGAGGATCAGCACGTTTTTCCCCTTTTGGAGGGCGGGCAGTTTCACCTTGTGGAAGCTGCGGTCCAGGTACCATCCCACGGGTTCGTTGGATACGGACTCTCCGTTAAGGGATATCTCGAACCATGAGGCGCCCTCCACCAAGAGGTAGATGGTCTCCTCTGGCACTTTTTCCACGTCGAAGGAGAAGCAGAGGGCCACCGGCGTTCCGTCATTCGGATGGGGTTCCAGAGCCCACTTGTAGCGCTGGGGTAACCCGTTGTAATAGTTCTGCCGCATGTCCAGGCGCTCCCGGATCTTGCTTTGCGCCCGCCAGACCTCCTGCGTCTCCGACCAGGCGTCGTCTTCCTCCATGCGATACTGGCACATGTCCAGGGTCAAGAGGTTGGGATCCGTACGCGCAAAGGCACATTCGGGACCGATGAGGTAGGCATCGGTGACCCGCCGCATCTGCCGGAAGGACTTTTCTTTTTCCTCGGCAACCTCTGCGCTTTCGCCTTCCGGATCGACGACGTACAGGCGCGATCCCGAAGGGCCAAAATGGGCGTCGAATGAGAGCATACCGTCCACTTCTTTGGTCGGAATGCCCTCCATCTCTCCCGTCAGGGGGTCCCATTCTTCCACACGTCCGCTTCCCTGGAGAGAGACTTCTACGTCGTATCCGTTGTGTCTGTCTCCATTGAAGACAAAGCAGACGAACTTGTCGTCAAACTGCCGCTGCATATAAAGTAGCGGGGCCGCTTCTTGGGCCTGCACGTTCTGTAGGCTTATGCGGCGGGGCAGGGTGGTTTCCAGAGCGTTCTGCAGTTCCGACTCCTCGGAGAGGATCACCAAGCTTGATCCCGCCTTTTCTCGCAGCGCCTGCCACCCGTTCGCCAGGCGCTCGCTGGGTTGTGCCTCCACCATAGTAGGCAAGGGCTCAAAGGCGATAACGCGATCGCCTGCCTCCATAAAGGCCTCCAGCAGATCGAGGGTGGATTCCAGGAGGGTGTCAGTGTTGGGCGGGATGACCACTACCTTGTAGGACGCCTGTCCTACCGCGAGAGCATCCTCGTCTATGTGGGCCTCAGCGGCCATGATCTGCTCGTCGCCGAAATCAAAGTCATAATGGGTGGCCAACAGGGCGCGGACGAAATCGTTCAGTTCCTCGCCGTAGGCGTCCACCTCCTGTACACTCTCCTCCCCTTCGCGTAGCATGGACCAGGCTGTGGAGACAGGATGCAGGAGTAACACGTCGCGTACGGCATCTCCCTGGCTAAGCATATATCCCACGCGGGCGAAATAGTCTTCTACGACATCGTTATACTTCCACCAGGTGGTATTGTAATTAAAGGAAGGAGGATAGTCCCGCTTACCACATCCCCGTAACGTATAGAGGGCCAGATGCTGGCAGCGAAGGTTCACGCCCAACGCGTACTGCCAGTCGCCCACCCATTTCTGTCCTTCAAAAGTGAACTCCCAGCTTGAGCATCCGTAGGTCTCTGAGAGCACGCGATCGCGCCCCAGTTGGTTAGCCACACTGGAACACTGTTTGATGGTCAGGAACTCGTGGTTCTGCTCGGTGAGCATGTCGATGCCGGGAACGTGCTGATAGCGATAGTGGGGCATGATGGCGCCCCCGCGCAGAATCCCCCGGCCCAGCTCGTTCTCACAGAGGTAGTGCCCTGTGAAAGCTAAGCCGTTATCGTCACACCACTCTCCCAGCTGTTTTGAGTAGGCTTCCGTAAAGCGCTCGCTGATAGTGTACCAGTAGTCGTGACGTGCCTTGGCCGCTTCCTCAGAGGTATGGGGAGCAGCACCTTCTTCACCACCATCGTAAAAGAGCCAGGGAACCACGTCCAACAGATCATAGCCACGCCTGTTTTCGAAACAGGCCGGCAACTCATCGGTCCAGGGGAGGGCGCGGCGCCCAGAGCGTACCTCGACGGCAAAGATGTTGGGCTCGTCGGTAAAGATGCCCGGGATTGCCTCTCCAAATTGGTCGCCGACCTCCTCCCGGTAGGCCTCATAGGTGATGTCGAGAAAGGCGGCCACGGCGTCGGGGTTCAGGTTATCGGTATAGGCGTCATCATTGAACCATTCGCTGGGCCCGGAAACCTCGCGCCGGAAGATCAGGTATGTCTCATCAACAGCGAGTTCAGTTGGCGCGTCGGGATCCAGGCGCTCCAACGATGTCAGCGCATCGCCCTCCATGACGGCCTTGAATGTGGCCAGGACCTCTTCCCGTTCGTCGGGCCACTCACCGGATTCCTCTACCGTCAGCACTTTGGCGCGAAAGGCATCCCCGCCACGGGCAGGCACCAACCCACCGGCCGCGCCCGAGGGCCAGCGATCTTCGTCGTAAAGCCAGGCCCCCATATCCTGCTCGGCTGCCAATTGGACTGTCTCACGTATGCATTTCATCCAATGAGAGCCCATATACACCGTCTCCAGGCCCTCCCGAGAATGCATAAAGAAACCACCCATGCCGTGGGCCTTCATATCCCGCACCTGGCGGGCGAGTTCCTCCACTTCCAGCTTGTCATTCCAGGACCAGAAGGGAGCCCCCCTCAAATCCAGCGGGGGCTCCAGGAATCCTTGTCGCAGTTCATCTTCCATCAGTTTGCTCTCCTTTCCCTCATGGTAAACGGATTATTTGTGAGGATAAAGCCCTCTATACTTTTTCCGCGACAACCTCGTTTTCAAGCACGCCGATGCCGTCGACCTCTATCTCCACCACGTCACCGGGCTTGAGGAACACGGGAGGAGTGCGCGCAAATCCTACCCCCGAGGGCGTTCCTGTCATGATCACGGTGCCGGGCAAAAGTGTCATGCAATCGGAAAGATAGGAGACGAGTTCTCGGCAAGAAAAGATCAGATCGTTGGTATTCGATTCCTGCATCAATGTGCCATTTAGGCGCGTGCGGATACCGACCTCATCGGGGTTCATCTCTGTCTCAATCCAGGGGCCGAGAGGGGCAAAGGTATCAAAGGATTTACCCCGCGCCCACTGCACGTCGAGGCGGATCTGACAGTCGCGGGCACTGACGTCATTACCGCATGTGAAACCCAGGACATAGTCCAGCGCCTCTTCTTCGCTCACGTGCTTGGCCTCTTTGCCTATGACGATGGTCAATTCGCACTCATAGTCCACCTCATCGGGGGCCATATTGGGCAGGACGATCTCGTCCTCGGGCCCGCAGACGGCGGTTGTAGCCTTGAAAAAGATGACCGGGCGCTCCGGCAGGTCCATGCCGCTTTCTTCCGCATGGCCTGTATAGTTCAAGCCGATGGCGATCACGTTAGGTGGATCGACCGGGGGCAGGAGAGTGACATTTTTCTCTTCTACCTTATTGCCTGTCGGGTGCCAGTCCCCAAAGATGTCTCCTGTTACAAGATCGAATCTTCCTTCTCCATCCGGAATGCCGTACCGTATTGCTCCCTCCGTCGTCGAGAAACGGGCGATCTTGACCATTGGTGGTTACTCCTGTATATGTTATAATTAGATGCTTGAGAGAATTGTAAACGTCTTGATGCAAAAGATCAAGAGGGGTCATCTCATCGACGAGCCACCAATCTCGCTATCCCCTTTTACATTTGGCGGCTGCCGAGACTTGGAGCCTGGTTCACAAAGGAGGCTTGAGCGATATGGCGGAAGAATATGGCGGCTGGGCCGGTCGCATCTTACAGGTAAACCTGACGACGGGAGAGTTTACGCATCGCGACACACTCGATTATGCGCTGGAGTATATAGGCGGGCGGGGAATAGGCGCTGCTCTGGCTTGGGAGTTGTTGCGCCCGGGAATTGATCCTTTTGATCCCCAAAACCCTCTGATGTTCCTTAGTGGTCCTCTGGCCGGGACGGCTGCCCCTGCTGCCGGTCGTACTACGATATGTTCGTTGACTCCTCAGGGCTACCCTTATTCCTGGTTCTCACGGGCAAGCATGGGGGGAAACCTCAGTCACCAGCTCAAGTACGCAGGTTATGATGGCCTCATCTTTGTGGGCCAGGCGACGGTTCCGACCCTTTTTGCGCTGTCCGACGACGAGGCGAAACTGGTCGAGGCACAGGAGCTGTGGGGTCTGGATATCATGGAGACCCAACGTGTCCTGCGAAGGGATTGGGGGTCCGACGTACAGATCGCGACTATCGGCTCTGCAGGAGAGAATCTCTCTCGCATCGCCTCCATCGGCACTAATGACGGGTCGGCGGCAGGTCAGGGAGGGTTTGGAGCCGTCATGGGAGCCAAGAACCTAAAGGCACTGGTGGTGCGTGGTACCGGGCGCCCCAATGTCGCTGATGAGAAAGGGTTCCGTTCCTTTGCACGCAAAGTGGCACAGGAATACGTGCAGGATAACCGCAACCGTCCTCAGCGGGGATCGTCACGTAGCGCCTATGATGCCAAGCGAAATCATTGCAGTGCTGGATGTTTGCTGGGCTGCGGTACGCATTATGAGGACGTGCCCGGCACCGTCTTTTCCGATGCCGAGTATAGCGGCATTGTGCAATGCACGGCGGGCCGCTTTTCCGGTGCCGAAGATCATTACTGGAATCTGGGCTTCGAGGCCGGGTTTGAACTCAATGTGATGGCCAACCGGTGGGGCATCAACCACTGGGACCTGATGAAAGGTCTTTTCCCTTGGATCGGCATGTGCCATTGTGCCGGTCTGATGGACGAGATAGGCGGGCGCCCCATAGAGCGAAACGACCCCGAGTTCTGGTACGATATACTAAAGGCCATCGCCACCCACGAGGGTTCCATAGCAGAGATAGTGGGAGATGGAGGCAGGCGTGCCATAGCACGTACGGGATACCTGCCGGAAGAAGCGCGTCAACTCTACACGGCTTGGGGCTATGCCAACCACTGGGATGGACGAGGTCCTCGTGGAAACAAGATAAGCTATCCCTTTTGGTTGGCGAGTGCCCTTTTGTGGATGATCGATACGCGTGATCCCATGGGCAGTACCCACGGGTATGTGCAGGATATGACCAGGGTGAGTCCCTTTGGACAGAATGTCCTCGATTGGGAGCAATTGAAAGGGCTTGGACAGTGCATCTATGGCGCCTCCGCGGCCATGGATCCGCTGAGCGATTATGAGGGGAAGGCGGAACCCGCTCTTTGGCATGCCAGGCGTTCCATGATCAAGGATAGTTTGCCCCTTTGTGATCGTACATTCCCTCGTCTTTTCACCTCTCTCACCGATGACGGGTTGCCCCGGGCCGATGGTGTAAGAGGCCCCGATTTCGAGGCTCACTTTTACACGTTGGTGACCGGCCATGAGATCGAACCCGAGGATCTGGAGCAGGCTGCGGAAAGGGCCCTTACCCTGGAACGCCTCGAGCAACTTCGCGACTTTGGGCGTACGCGCGACACCGATGACGGTGTGTTGGGCTTTTTCTGTGATACCCTCGAGGAATATACCAATCCACTCTTGGGGGAGCGAAAACGCGCTGAGCGCAAACCTTTGACCGAATTGGCGAGTTCTTTTTATGCGCTGCGAGGATGGGATACGAAGACAGGCATTCCTTCCAAAGAACAGATAAAACGACTGAATTTGGACCATACGTTAAAAGTTTTGAAAGAACATGGGACACAGATTACATAAAAAGCGAGTGTCAACGAGGAATATGCTACGCATGTTCCATCGACCGCTACAAGTCGTTTCCGGTGCCAATAGGGGGGTTGAGACGATGGCGCGCGCTGAAAGTGGAATACTACGCTACGAGACAACACTAAATCCAGAGGCCAGGGAGCGTGTCAAGGAGATCGGCCCAGCCGATCTCCTTGTTGGTATTCCCAGTTACCGCAATGGACGTACCATTGGGGAGGTGTTGGAGGCGGTGACGGAAGGTATTGCCACATATCTGCCCGACAAACGTGTCGTCCTGATGAACGCGGATGGGGATTCGACGGATAATACGGTTACCAAGGTCAAGGAAATAGAGATATCCCCCAACGTTAAAAAGTTGTGCATTGTCTACAAAGGCAAATCGGGGAAAGGTCTGGCCATCCGCTCTATTCTTGAGGCCGCCGCATGCCTGGAAACCAAGGCTTGTGTGGTGGTCGAAGCCCGGGCGCCGGGTATCTGTCCCGAATGGCTTCCTCGCCTCGTCAAGCCCGTGTTAGCCGGCGATGATATCGCTTTTGCCTGCTACAATAAGAGTGCTTATGGAGCCTCTCTTGCAGATAACCTCTTTTATCCCTTCTTGCGGGTCTTTTTGAGTGCTGATCTCCGTGAACCACTGTGCAGCGAGTTCTGTATCAGGACAGAGTTGGGGGAGAAGCTGGCGGGCAAGGATGTCTGGGAAACCGACGTGGCGCAGTTTGGTGTAAATGTCTGGATCGCAATTCAGGCTCTGGTGGAAGGTTGGGATATCTCGCAGGTCCCTCTGGGTTTCCGAGGCGATCCCAGTGGCGAACCCGGCGACCTTTTGGATACACGGTTCGAGCATTCGGTGGGCACCCTGTTCCGCCTTTTAACAGTGCACGAGGATCTATGGCGTAAAGGACCACCTCATCGCCATCTTCCTTTTAGTCGCCCTTGGAACCTTGACGTCACACCACCTTGTAGGGATTGCATCGGCGATCTCATGGATGGCATGCACGAGGGCTGGGAGGTGTATGGAGAGGATTGGGAAGCGATTTTGTCCTCTGAAACCTTTTCTGAGGTCACGAATCTGCTTGCTCAGGACAAAGGGGAATTTGTCTTTTCCGAGAACTTGTGGGCCAGCGTGGTCATGGAGTTTGCCATGAGCCATAACAGAGGGGATGGAGATCCCGATAGGATAGGCAAATCCCTTCTTCCACTCTTTTATGGGAGGACGGCCACTTACGTGGAACAGACCAAAGAGTTGACACTGGCCGAGCGCGAAGCCATCGTACACAAGGTTGTCGCGGCCTTTTTGGATTTAAAGTCTTCCTTTATTCGTCAATGGAGCCAATACGATTCCTGGTTCGACACTGATTCGGGATTTTGGCTTGGGGCATAGTTCGATAATACTCTCTCCCTTTCTTTTGCTGCTCTGATTACGGGACGGGTCTGGTAGATGCGCAGAAAGCGGCGGCGTTCTCACATCTTGGACATAGTGGCAGAGGGCTGGCGATTCGCAGCCCTAGTAGCTCTAGTAGTTCCCCTGTTGCTTCTCCCTGTAACGGCTCGAGCCGGCACTCCAACATCTCTATCGGATGGAGTTGACAAGCGTCTTATCGTGGGTCTCGATACCCCCTCGCTCCTGGAAACGTTAAAAAAGAAGGACATCGCTCCCAAGGGTATGGGGAGCGATGTGGCTATGGAGCGAATACAGGAGATACAGGAAGCGCAGGACGCTCTGGCCACATCCTTGGCAAAGGTTTCGCCTGGAGCCGTGGTGGATCATCGATATCAGGTCACGTTAAACGGTCTCTCTATACGTTTGTCAGAACCCGTCAACGTGGCCATGCCAAAGATACGGCAACTGTCCGATGTGAGTTATGTGTACGAGGAGACGGCGTATGAGCCCTCTTTATATGCCAGCGTTCCTTTTGTAGAGGCGGACGAGTTATGGCCCGCGCTTGGCGGCGAAAAGCAGGCAGGAAAAGGAATCAAGATTGCTGTGTTGGACAGCGGAATTGACATAAACCATCCCCTGTTTGATCCCACATCGTTTTCTTATCCTTCGGGCTTTCCCAAGGGAGATGAGCGTTACACTTCGCCAAAGGTCATTGCCGCCCGAACCTACTTTCGCCCCAATGATCCTCCACTACTGGGCGAGGAGACCCCGGTGCCTGGTTCGCTTGGATCCGGTCATGGCACACACATGGCCGGGATCATCGCGGGCCAGCCGGTCACTGCTACGCACTGGGAACGGGAGCAGGAGTTGTCCGGCGTGGCGCCGGCAGCACAGTTGTTGAACTATCGCATTTTTTATCCCAGTGAGAAGACCGAACATGAGATTGCATACACCACAGAGATCCTGGCGGCTATCGAGGATGCGGTGACGGATGGTGCCGACGTTCTCTGTAACAGCTGGTCCAGCGTGGCCCCGCGAGCTCCATTCGCCTGCCCTGAGACAGAGGCTTTGGAGGCGGCCATGGACGCCGGATGCGTTGTCGTGGCGCCTGTGGGTAACGAGGGGCCGGGCCAGGGCTCTGCCAGTCGTATCCCGGGCGGGATGGAACGCGCCATCACGGTAGGAGGACTTGGTAAGGACAGGATTTTGGCCCGCGATTTCGTCGACGTCACGGCTCCCTCTCCTGTCCCCCAGGAACTCGTACAAAACCCTTTTGCCCGCGCTCTCTTTGGCCCTTCTATCGATGCCCCCATAGGCCCTTTGCCTTGCAAGGATGTACGTCGGGTGGATTTCTCGGGAAGCGCTTTGGCGTGCGACAGTCTGCCTGCTAACTCGCTGATCGACCATGCGGTTCTTATCTCGCGGGGCGAATGCCCTTTTGCCGATAAAGTGTATCACGCACAGGCGGCCGGAGCAGAGTTGGCTCTGATATACAATGAGGAGGATCGCGTAGAGAAGATGGCCTGTGGGGGAGAGCACTGCGACCCCGGCGAGATTACCATTCCCTCCCTTATGGTCACGCGCTCGGTCGGCGAGGCGCTGCTTTCCAGATTGGAGGACCATCCTGATACGACCATACGCATCGATCCCTACGGCCGGGTTATCTCCACGACGGAGAATGTGGTGTTCACGACCAGTGGACGGGGTCCCGCCTATCTTCGATATCTCAAGCCCGATCTCCTGGCCCCTGGCGTCTCTGTACTCTCGGCCGACCATATGGCAACTGAAGGAGAAACACCATATCAGCAGATGAGCGGCAGCAGCGTGGCCTGCGCACACGTGGCAGGCGTCGCCGCTTTACTGCGGCAGATGCATCCGCAATGGAGCCATGACGAGATCAAGGCCGCTCTCATGTCTACGGCACAATTCTCTGAACTGTATCTTGATGATGCACGCTCTGAACCAGCAGATATCCTGGATCGAGGCGCTGGTTTGGTGAGAGCGGCGGAATCCGCAGAGGCATCTCTCTTTTTCTCCCCTCCTGCCATATCTGTATCGGAGCTCAAACCCGGGGAAACTCTTTCCCTGTCTCTTACGCTGCATGATGCCCGCGCGGAAGGAAATCCTCGCACTTATACGGCTTCCATTACCCAATGTTCGGGGATTAGTGTGACCGTTCCCGCCGAGGTGACCACAAGGCCTGGAACAGACACCGAGGTAGAGATAGCGATCACTGTGGAGGAAGACTGTACGTTGGGGGAGCATGGCTTGGATGTATCTTATGTAGGAGAAAAAGGGAGAGGCAGCCTTCCCGTCTGGCTCCACGTGACCCCCAGGCTCGAAGAAGCCAGCGTCCTGTTGATTGATAACGATTTCTCCTTCTTTGGGCAATATACGGACTATGCCCCGTACGTCACGGAGGCCCTGGACCAAACATCCCTCTCTTACAAAGTATGGAACGCTGATGAACATTTTGACAAGCCTCAAACGATCCCGGGCGTGAGTGAACTGCAGAGGTACGATGCCGTGATCTGGTTGACGGGGGACAACGTTCATCCGGATCCTTACTACGCTGTCTCAGTTCCTCTCACAAAGGCGGACATGCACGTTCTCGCCGCCTATCTGGATGGCGGTGGGCGCCTGCTGGCCATGGGACAGAATCTGGCACAGGCTACCGATATCAACGAGGAGGACGACGATCCCACCTGGGGACGTGCTGATTTCTATCATGGATACTTGGGTGCCCATTGGTTACAGCAAAGTCTTTTCGATCCCGAGGGTGAGGGGGCGCTCCCACCCCAGGATAGCCCGGCGGTAGTAGGGCTTCCCGCTTCCTTCTTGGGGGATGCTACCCTGCACCTGGGCCCCAAAGGCGATGGCGCTGGCAATCAGACAGCGATAGATGAGATAGCGCCCGGAGGTGTACCCGACGGCTCGGATTTGGATTTGATAGAGCCTGTGCTTATGGCCCTGCAGGCGCAGCCGGTAGAAGCAGGATACGTGGGCCTGGCCAAGGCAGACGATCCCCATCTCGACGATCCCGTCTCTTCGCTTTCCTATCGCTCCCTTTACTATTCTTTTGGCTTTGAGGGCATCAACGATACGTCCGACACGACAAACAGGGCAGACTTTTTGTCAAGATCTCTGGACTGGTTGCTGGACGAGATCACAGTACAGCTACCGGATATTAGAGGCAATGTAAATGTACCAATACCTGTTACCTGCCATGCGGCTTCTACCCATAGCCAGATTCGTTCCTACCGGTGGCGTATTGAGGGAAAGGATGGAACAAGAACAACCACTAGCGAGTCTCCCAGCATTAGCTGTACGTGGGATGAGTATGGTACTTATACTGTGACAGTGGAAGCAACTGACGTGTTAGGGCATACAGCGGTTGCTCGGGGCAAGGCGAGAATACTGGCTCCTATATATCTTCCCTTGACTCTCAAGTAGTTGTGGTGTTCGATGGCGAACAAGAGAATGCAAAAAGGCCTGGCTGTTAGCAGCCAGGCCTTTTTATCGATCCTTGTGGAGATGGCGGGAATCGAACCCGCGTCCAAAAAGTTCGGCCAGAGACATCTACAGGTTTAGTCGATCCACATCATCTCATAGATCCGTTTTTGCTCGACAAAACCCGTAATCTACCAGCCGACAGAGTCTTTGGTCAGCGATATCGGCGTCTCCCTGACCGCAGCCCGATTTAGCCGTCGCCCGTTACTTTCCTCTCAGGCTAAGGAAGAGTAAGGACGTGACCGGCACTTCTTGGCCGATCAAGCTCGTATTTTAACTGGTGCTACGCAGCTAAAGCGAGCTCTGGAGTATAAGTGTCTTCGGCACTTAAAGTGTTGCCTCTGATTTACGAGGATGAGGCACCTCGACCTGCAGTCCCTAACCAGCCCTTTCTGTCGAATCCTGTCATCCCCATTGCGAAATAAAGTATAACATATCTGCCGCTTTATGGCAAACGCGGGTCCTGCGAACACGTAGAGGTGCACAATCTGCCAATAACTGATGCAGTCTTGCTATGGAAAAGTGCCAAGGAAGACCGCGAACTGGTTTCCCCGCTTTCATGCTTATATCTCTCGAACTATAATCTGATGGATGAATTAGTCGAGGAGGTGTAGCTATCATGCGAGATGTAAGAGTAGGAATTATAGGAGGTAGCGGCCTGTACGCGATGGAGGGGCTGGCTAACGTGGAAGAGATGACTGTGAACACCCCCTTTGGTCCCCCCAGTGATAATGTCGTCATGGGTGATCTTGATGGTGTGTCTGCTGCTTTCCTGCCTCGGCATGGTGAGGGACATCGAATTAGTCCCACTGAATTGCCCTCCCGCGCCAACGTTTGGGCCATGAGGTCGCTGGGGGTAACGCACCTGCTTTCCATCAGCGCTGTGGGCAGCCTACGCGAAGACTTTGCGCCCCGTGATGCTGTTATCCCCGATCAGATTCTGGATCGTACCAAAGGCATACGTCCCGCCACCTTCTTTGAGGATGGATTGGTAGCACATATTGCCTTTGCTGAACCCTATTGTCCAGAATTCTGCAACATCGTGTACGATGCGGCCGTCGATTTGGGGGTCGCCACGCCTCATAGAGGAGGCACCATGATCGTCATGGAAGGGCCACAGTTTTCGACCAAGGCTGAATCCAGCTTTTATCGGCAGATTGGGGGAGACATTATCGGCATGACGGCCTTACCTGAAGCCAAATTGGCTCGAGAGGCCGAGATATGCTACTGTACGCTGGCCATGATAACCGACTATGATTGCTGGCACGAGTCGGAGGAGGCTGTCACGGTGGATATGGTTGTAGAAAACATGCAGGCCAATGCAAAAGCCAGCAGGGCAATTCTCAGGACAGTGATCCCCCGTATCGCCGAAGCGGAGCGAGACTGCGAGTGCGCCTCCGCTCTGGAAAATGCCATCATCACCAGCCCAGATGCTATACCAGAAGAGAGAAAACAAACTCTCGATCTGCTCGTCGGAAAGTACTTGGACTGATAGAAAAAGCCAAGGGGAGCATAGAGATGCTCCCCTTGGTTGTAACAGCGCGAATCGCGTGTTTCCTCAGTATCTTCCTTCCCGCTCTGCACGCCGGATAGCGCGCTCTATGGCCCGCTCCGTTTCTCGCTCACGGATGGCGCGCCGCTTGTCGTATGCTCGCTTGCCTTTGGCCAGGCCAATCTCAACCTTTGCTATATCGTTCTTTAGGTAAAGTTTCAGAGGGACGATGGTATATCCCTTACGCTCTGCACGTCCGAGCCAGCGGTCGATCTCTCTTCTGTGCATGAGCAGTTTTCTGTCGCGCTTGGGATCGTGATTCTCATAACTGGCCTGATCATATCCGGCGATATGGCTGCCCACCAACCAGGCTTCTCCATCACGAATCGTGACATAGGCATCGCGTAGGCTCACGCGCCCCGCGCGGACGGATTTTATCTCCGAGCCCTTTAGTGCGAGGCCGGCTTCCAACGTGTCCTCGATGGAATAGTCGTGAAATGCCTTGCGATTACGAGAGATAACGCGAACCCCTTTTCTCTTTCTAGCCATCTATGAGCCTTCCTCCTCCATCAAGTACTCCAAAGCGCGATCGAGTTGGGGGTCTTTTTCTTCGGTGGCGTCCTCTGCGGTCAACGGCACCTGTATGTCGGGTGTGATCCCTTCCCCATCCAGATTTTGGCCGTCTGGCAAGTACCATCTGGCCACTGTGACGCGAACACTCGAACCATCCTGTAAGGTATGACTGTTCTGCACAGAGCCCTTGCCAAAGGTCTGTTCTCCTATCAGGGTACCCCTGCCACTATCGCGAATGCTACCAGCCACGATCTCAGCAGCACTGGCGCTGCCCTCGTCGATGAGGACGACGAGAGGTATTTCCGTTGCCATTCCTGTCTGCTTTACGCGATATTCTATTTCATCTTTTCCCTGTACTTGTTCCGTGAGTAGCAGTGTATCCTTGGGTAAGAATTCGCTGGCCACTTCCACTGCCGCATTCAAGTACCCACCAGGATTGGCACGCAGATCGAATACCAATCCTATAGGATCTTCCCGCAAAAGCTCTTTTAGAGTGTCACGCACGCGTTCTTTGGAGGCGGCGTTGAACTCGGTCAACCGCAGATAGGCGACGTCTTCTATCATGCGCGATTCGACAGTGGGAAGATCTACCTTTTCTCGCTTCACGCGTACGGTGAACGGTTCCGTTTTCTCCTCCCTTTTGACAAGCAACTCGACCGTGCTCCCTTTGGGACCCCGAATCAGATTGACAGCCTCCAGGATGTCCTTGCCTTCTAGGGATTCACCATCCACAGCAAGGATCGTGTCTCCTGCTTGCAAGCCGGCCCTTAAGGCGGGACTGTTGGGCAGGGGACGAACGATGACAAGTTCCCCATCCACCATCTCGACGGTGGCTCCGATTCCTTCAAAGGACCCCTGCATGTCCTCCTGACTGATCTTTGCTTCCAAAGGTTTCATAAAGCGCGTATTACGATCCCCCACAGAGGAAACGAGACCCTCTGCAGCACCCCATATTGCCTCTTGCGCGTCGAGCGCTTGGGGATCCACGTACTCGCGCTCGAGGATGTCCCAAGCCTCCCAAAGTATTTGCCCCCGTTCTCTGAGAGGTACATCCGTCTCCTGATGTGAATCGGGTGGCACTACGCTTCTGACAAACTGACGGATCTCGGGGCCAAAGAACCACATGGAGGCCATTCCGCCGCCGAAACCAGCCAACAGGAGGGAAGCAAGGATGACGAGAATCAACAGGGCGCGCCAAAAGCCCAGACCGTTCTCTTCTTTATTACCGTTGCCGTTTATCATGATATTATTAATTATCCCATCACTCTTTTATTCGATTGACAAAAACTTGAGTATGTCCCCAAAAAATTATAACACGTCTTTCTAAAAATCCCAAGCCTCTGACCGACAAAAACAGATGGTTACTCGTATCGCAGCGCCTCGACAGGACTGAATGTGGTGGCTCGCCATGCCGGATATAATCCCCCAAGAACCCCCATACCTATGCAAAAGGCCATGGATTTGAGGATGACGCCAGGAGTCATCACCAACATTTCACTGTATACGCCAAGTGAGGACACACCGTGGAGGATTTTTATAACGACAAAGGAGAGGAGAATGCTGACTCCACCACTGGCAACGGTTAGCACCAGCGACTCGCTTAGGATCTGGCGCAACACCATGGTCTTTCGCCAGCCGATGGCGCGCAGGATACCTATCTCGCGCGTTCGCTCGTAAACGCTCATGATCATGGTATTCATCAGGGCGACAGATCCTACAAAGGCAGCCATCACAAAGATGGCTCCTATACTCTGGTGCATCATCTCCATGTCAGGCAAGTTCTCGGTGAATTCAGCGCTTTTGGAGAAGAGAAGCTCGGGATATTCTGCGGAGAGCTTTTCCAGCATTGTGTCCGTCTCTTGTGGGTCCCTTAGTTTGAGTTCCATAATCATGACCTGACGCGGTTTATTGAGTAGACGTTGAGCCTCGCTGAGAGAGATGATGGCTCCATTGTCCTCAATGCCGCTCTTTGTCTCCACTATTCCCACGACGGTAAAGGAGGTTCCCAGCATGGTGATGCGATCCCCCGGACGCTTTTTCAGTTGTGAGGCTGCCCGCCATCCCAAAAGGCATTGGCGTCGCCCCTTTATAAGATGGCCTTCGTTTAGAATATTAGACGTAAAATAAGGGTCATTTCGTGCCCGGGCCGTAATCATCAGGAATGGTGGGCCTCCAGGTAGGGTCACGGCGCTGACGATCACCCCATTTACATACTTGACCTCAGTGAGGGCCTCCAAACGCCTCAACGTACGTTCCTCGATGACGCTTAGTGAGGTATCGGGCTGGTCGGCCTCTACGGCAGTTATCTCTGCGTCAGATATCATATTGTTAAAACTCTCGACGGCTCCCTCGCCCAGGCTTCCTATCAGTATCATGGCGATGACGCCAATACTGATCCCCAGCACGGTGAGTCCAGTGCGCGTTCTTTGCCGCCAGAGGTTCTTGAGTACCATACCCCCCCACCGAACTCCAGGGACACGTCGCGAGGGCGGTCCCGCCTCGGCACTGAGGGCTTCCATCGGCATCGATTTGGCCGCCCGCCAGGCTGGATAAAAGCCTCCGATGCCGCCAAGGATCAGGGCGGTGATAAAGGCTTGAAGTATCAATTCTGGCGGAAGCATACTTTGGGTGAATCCCGTCAAAACCGGCGCGCGCGCCGCGAGCCAGGTCAATGTGGCGCCCAACCCTATTCCCATTGCCCCCCCCACGATGGCCAGGAGAAGTGACTCTCCCAATATCATCCGCAGGATATGTCCACGTCGCCAACCAACGGCTCTGAGAACTCCTATCTCCTGAGTGCGTTCAAAGACGCTCATTAGCATAGTGTTCATCATCCCCACACCTCCTACAATTGCGGCGATGAGGGCTACTCCCCAGGCGTATACGTCCAATAATTCCAACATATCCAGCATCATGCCGCCCAATTGGGTGCCCGCCACTTCTACATTTGGGGGAAGAATACGCGCTAATCTGGTCTTGAACTGCTCCGCGTGTTCCGGGTGGTAAAGTTGTAGACCGAGATACATGATCTGTTGGGGCATTCCAGCGAGCGCCTGGGCATCGTCCAACGAGACCACACCGCCGGCATCCTCAAGGGCGATTCCCGTTTCATAGATACCCGCGACGCGAAATGCAGTTTTCCCCAGGAACACGGTATCGCCGACCCTTTTGTTCAAACTGTCCGCTGCTGTTTTGCCCAGAAGTATAGGCTTGCCCCCACGCCGGCTGCGAGGATCCACGTCAGCTAACGAGACTCCTTCGATGACTTTAAAGTGTCTGATGCCGATCTCGTCCGGCTCGTAACCAAAGACGATGAACATGGGTGACTCTAAAGCCTGTACCATGGTATATAGCATGCCGTAGGCGTTTTTGACTTCCGGTAGGACACGCAGGCGATCGATCAGACTCTCGTCGAAACCCGTTCCCAGTGTGATGGCCTGTCCTTCATTTTGAACAGCCTGTATGGTGACGTCTGCTCCTGTCCGCTGGGTGATTTCCAAATAGTTGGCTACGATACCACGCGATAGCGCTACTAGGGAGACGATGGCGGCGATCCCCACGGCGATGCCGAGTAAGGTGAGAAGAGTACGCGTCTTTCGCCGCAAGAGATTGCGGATCAGCAGCATCTTGCTACCTCATAAAAGGGGTAAGGGAGATCATGCCAGATCTGCCAGCAAATCGGCGAGCTGATCTGCTGTACGCGTCAACCGACCGTCACGCACAAAGGGAAAGTCTTTTAATCTTTCAATATCCCTTTGCATAAGCAGTTCTCCCAACCCTGAATGCGCCAGGTCTCGCAAATCCTCGGTCAGGGCATCGCGAACCATATGTTCGTCAACTATTGTCCCGTCGTGCATGGTCAGAATGCGCTCGGCTGCCCGTGCCACATAGCGATCGTGTGTTACCAATAACAGCGTTGTACCCCGTTCTTGGTTAAGTCTGACCAGCAGATCCATAAGTTCATTGCTGCTGGCGCTGTCCAGGTTTCCCGTTGGCTCATCTGCCAGAATCAGGCTCGGTTCATTTACAAGGGCGCGGGCGATAGCCACCCGTTGGCGTTGTCCTCCCGATAGTTGGTTGGGAAGATGATCTTGTCGTGCTACCAGATCCACGAGTTCGAGTACGGCACGGGCGCGCTCATGGCGCTCTTGTCTGTTCAATCCTTGGCCGCGAAGGGGCGTTTCAACATTTTCCAGGGCCGTCAGGGTGGGGATAAGATTGTACATTTGGAAGATGAAACCCACTGTCTGGGAACGAAAGTTATCTATATCCTTTATTGCGGAGAGATCCTGTCCCTCGATGTACACAGTACCTGACGTGGGAGTGTCCAGTGCTCCCATCATGTTCAATAGTGTCGATTTTCCGCTGCCCGAGGCTCCCATGACCGCCAACATCTCTCCCTCATAAACGTCGAACGTCACGTTGTTCAGGGCCCGTACCTTGATCCCACCGCCATATGTTTTTGCAAGATTCTCGATATGGACAAGAATTTTTCTATCGTTCATGGGTATTCGTTCAATCCACCTCGATATCTACAAAGGCTGTCATTCCCCAGCGTAATCGTGGATCCATTTCGTCGAGGGCTACAATCACCCGGTAGGTTATACCGCCTGCTGTTGTATCTGCTTTCAGGCCGATTTTCTGGACGGTGCCTGTAAGACGCACATCGGGTAACGCGTCAAAGGTCAGATCGACCCTCTGGCCCTCATCTACGCGGGCCACGTCGATCTCGTCAAGATCGGTTGTCTCGATATGAAACTGTTCAAGATCTCCAAGAGACACAACGGGTGTTCCTGCCATGATACTTTCTCCCAAGTCCAAATCGATTTGGGCCACCGTTCCCGCAAACGGTGCGCGAATAACCGTCTCGACCAGGGCTGCTTTGGCCTTTTCAACCCCTGCTTCTGCTTGCGCTACCCTCGCCTCGGCTACGCGCAATTGCTCTTCGCGCACTGGGGCCCGCGTAAGGGCCAGATCGGCACGCGCGCGTTCCAGTTGGCCCTTGGTTATCGCCACTTGCTGCTGTGCCATCCCTTTCTGCGCTCTCGCGGCCTCGACGCCCGCTCGGGCCTGAGCGACTTGGGCCTCCGCTGCCTCAATGTCTTCTGCCGATGGCCCGGAAGCGAGAATACGATACTGGAGCTCGGTGATGGTTACGGCATTTTCCGCTGCCATCACCTGTCCCTCGGCTGCCTCATAGCTACCAACCTGATAGCCCGGTTTGTCTTTTCTTCCTCCTATGGCATCCCGCTGGCCCTGATAACCATAGAGTTGAGCCTTTGCCTGTTCGACTTTCTGCCGTGCGACTTCCAGTTCATCGGCTGTGGGGACGGCTTTCAGATCGCGCAAAGCGGCTTCTGCCTGGGTGAGGGATGCTTGGACCGATTCTACGTTGGCCTCGGCCTGTTCCACAGCTATCTCAGCGTGACGTTTGTTCTCCTCAGCTATATGGACTGCCGCCTCCGCCACCTCGATCTGCTCCACTCTGGGACCGGCTTTGGTCAACGCGAGCTCTCGGCGCGCTGTAGAGAGTGCGGCTTCTGCCTCTGTCAGAGCAGTATCGAGTTGGGATGCATCTAGACGGGCGAGAATCTGGTCCTGGGTGACCTCTTCTCCCTGTTCCACTGTCACTTCTGCTACTTTGCCCCCAGTATTGAAGGCCAGTTCTGCCTTTTGAGCGGGCATCACCTTGCCTGTCGCAGAGACGATGCCGGCGCCGATCGGCGCCGGAGGGGTGGGGGAGGGCTCCGATGGG
This sequence comes from Anaerolineae bacterium, assembly GCA_041685915.1. Lineage (GTDB taxonomy): Bacteria > Chloroflexota > Anaerolineae > UBA1429 > UBA1429 > JAWLEV01. The sequence goes on from JAWLEV010000003.1 coordinate 48,889, forward strand.
GATCCGATAGGTGATTGGCAGGCCAACAGCACAATGGGGCAAAGGCAGAATACCAAGAACATAAGGGAGCTTATTCTATTACGCATATGACACCATCCATCGGCTCAGGGGAAGACAGTGATCGCTATTTTAGCATACCACCTAATTTCAAACAAAGCTACGCCAACTCAGCAACTCAAAGAATATGACGACGATGCACGCACTGGTTGACTTTACATAATAATTAGCCATTGCTTGCCTCGCTGGGATCGAGGCCATAGGTCTCCACCATGTCTGCCAGTCTTTCCTCATCCGTCTCCCATGCATAAACTGTGCGGGTGGTGTCAGGATGCTCATGTCCGAGTAGGGCGGCAACCCATTCCAGTGGCATGCCCTGATCCAGGAGATCCTGCGCGCGTCGGTGGCGCAAGGAATGTGGAGAGGTATTCTCATAGAGTCCTTCGGCCCGTGCGGCCTTTTTTATCAAAAGCCATGCGTGGCTTGGGGTGATGGCTGTGCCTTTATCACGGCCGTGGGACACGAATAGGGGAGCATAGACGCTGTCCTTTCGCTCGCGCACATATTCCTGCAATAACTGTCGGGTTTCTTCTGACAGGAATACGGTACGGGGTTTGCCATTCTTTGTCTCTGTCAAGCGTACTTTGTCGGCGCGTCCATCCAGTACGTCTTCTCGTGTAAGGGCCAGAGCCTCGCTGACGCGAGCTCCGGTGTCATAGAGGAAAGCCACAAAAGCCCGATTACGCAAAAGGACGAGGCGAGGCATTCCTCGTCTCTTGGGGAGGGGCTTGTTCATATAATGTGTCAATATCTTCATGACGTCGGGATCGACCTTTCGTTGCTTATAGCCCTGGCGCTTTCTTCCGCGGGTGCCTTTTATGCGACGCAGCATGCGATCGTAAGATACGCCTTCGGGCAAGAGCTCATGTAAATCAAGCCAGTTTATGAGATGCTTGGTGGCTACCAGATAGGTACGACCGGTACGGCTTCCACGGACGCTTTGCTTCCCCTTGGCCTCTGCACGGGGATCGGGATAGGCCTCATGGAGCCAGCGGTTGAATGCAGATAGCGTTTCCTCATTTATGCGCTCGAGAGGGTAGGGATCGAGCGCTTCCGCGGCTTCGTCATCGCCCTCGGAGAGATGAAGAAAACGGATAAAGGCTTTTACGCCATAGAAATATGTCTGCCTGGTAAGCGGACTAAGTTCGAGGTCTTCCAGCATGGCGTCGGCGGCTTGATTCACCGTTGTGATGGAAGAGGGAGATATATTTTCATCAGTAGGGTGGTGAGCCAAAGATTCCATGGCAAAACTCCTTCTACAAGTATATGATTTAATCTTTAATAAATATTATGAACCGCTATGTCCCATAATAGGCCTATCTTTCCCGATTGTCAAGTCCATCCTCAACTCAAATTCCCCACCGCGCGCTGGACCAAATCAGGCCAGCTACGGTGGCCTTGAAGAGTTACGCAGCAATTCGCGTACGTGGATCCAAAGATCCCATTCATGATGGACGCAATTCTAGCAACATCTGCATGCACCTTTTCACACATTGCTGACTTTGCCAAAAGATAATCAAGTGCCTTGCCCCCCTGATGGTGTTGAAGATGCCCAGTTCCTTGCCTAGCAAAAGTGACCCGTTGAGGCTCAAATCCGCTTATACACGCCATTCCACCGCTTTCATCCTAAAAAGTTGTACTCGACAAAGCATTCGTCGAAACAGTACGGTTGGGCGTCTTCTCGATACTCTTTTCGAGTGTTACCCAACGGTCAGTTCTGAACTACCCTTCTCTGATCTGGCACGCACCCCCTTATCCTGGCACAATGAAAGCGTTATGTAAACTACGGTTCTACGCTAATTTCGTATAGTGCATACTTTCAACCAATATTAGCCATCAAGATCATGCATTAGAGACATTATTGGTTGTAGTACTACACGAAAGAACTACATGAAGATAACGGCCAGCTTGAGCCCCAAAACACTTTATAGTACAATGAGGATGTCGGACGATACAAAGAAGGAGATAGTAGCCTATGGCAGGTATTCTAGAAGCAATCAAAAATCTATTTCAGGGCGGCTTGGCCGGCGCAGGTACGCGCGATCCCAACGCCATATTCCTCTACTTCAAATGCGACAAGTGCGGGGCCGTCGTCCCGGTGCGCGTGGACAAACGCCATGACCTCAATCGCGAGGAAGGCCCGGGAACTTTTTTATTGAAAAAAGACGTCATGGACGACAATTGCTTTCAGCTCATGCGAGCCACTGTATGGCTGGACAATAGCTACAACGTCGTCTCCGCCGACGTCAGCGACGGCGAACTGATATCCGAAGAGGAATATAACGCGATAACGCAGAAAGGATAAATTTCCTGCGTTCGCCGATGGCCTTCTCAACCTCCCGCCTCATGTGTCAGTATGATCGCCTGCGCGATCTCTTTCATGGGCTTGCGCGTGTTCATGGACATCTTCTGAATACGCCGAAAGGCCTCAGACTCCGAAAGCTGCTGGCGGTCCATGAGAATTCCTTTGGCCCTGTCCACCAATTTTCGCGTCTCCAGTTGGTCTCGTAGATCGTCGACCTCCTTTTCAAGCTCGCGAAATTCTGCAAAACGCGTCAACGCCACTTCTATGGCTGGCGACAGGTCATCTTCTTTGATGGGCTTGACAAGATATCCCACAACACCCGCCTCCCTGGCACGCTCCACCAGATCTCTTTGACTGAAGGCTGTTAACAGAACTACAGGAGCTATCCGTTCCTCTGTCAGTATCCGGGCTGCCTCTATACCGTCCATGTCAGGCATCTTGATGTCCATGAGCACCACATCGGGGCGCAATTCTCGCGCCAGGTTCACGGCGCTGCGCCCATCTCCCGCTTCACCTACGACGAGATATCCAAGATTATTGAGCATTTCTCTCAAATCCATACAGATGACCGATTCGTCATCTGCTATTATGACACGTACGCGCTCCAACTCCTCACCCCCTTGAAACTAACCAGATTTATCAAACTCTATGGTGGCCCTCGTACCACCCGTACTGCTTAACCTGAATTGACCGCCGAGATCCCTCTCAACCATACGCTGGACCATATTCAATCCCAGATGGGCATCTCTTTGTAGATCGAACCCTGATCCCAAGCCCCGTCCACTGTCTGCCACCACCAACGTTACCTTCTCACCATGGTCGATAAACTCCACTTCCACACTACCGACATCCCTATCTAGCATCCCATGCTCTATGGCATTTTGCACCAACTCGTTGATAATCAGTGCACATCGCGTGGCGCGCTCGGCAGAAAGCCAGATGTCGGGGCCTTTCACCGTCAAGGCAATCGCCTTGTCTGGACCTATCAAACTTTCCTTGGTCTGGTTGACGATACGTCGGGCAATATCCTGAAGATTTATTGTACCTTTGGCATTACTTGAGAGAAAATCATGGACCACTGCCACGCTCAAGATGCGGTTAACGCTTTCTTCCAACGCTATCCTGGTCTCCTCGCTCGTAGCACGACGGGCCTGCAATCGCATGATAGAGGCGATCACTTGCAGATTGTTCTTTACCCGGTGATGGACCTCGCGGACCATGGCCATCTTACTCTCAATCTCGCGCTGTGTCTCAAGTGCCTCTGTCGCATCGTGACAGAGTATAAGCACACCCCTGGGTTGGAGTTCCTTCCCGTCCCTCTTTTCCAATCCAAATAAACGCCCAAATAGGGAGGGACGACGACAAACGCGAATGGGTAGAGCCTTTCGCACCCAGGTAAACTCCCCCTCTTTTGTCTCTCGCTCGATGCACTTGCCCTTATCCACCGCTTCCTGTACCAGCTCCTCATCAACCGTCGCGATATCGCTGATTGAACGATCAAGTAGACTATCACGGTACCCGAGATGCCGATACAGTTCCGCCGCAATCCCGCTCACATAGCGTATAACCCCCTTGGCATCAATATATACTATGCCATCATGTTCACCAAAGGAAGAGAGCGAATCTGCGCCAATAACGTCACCACGCAGAACCATGCTGATAAAATCGCATAGAGCTTTTTGAAAGGCTTTTTTCCGCCTGCGATGACGCTCATGAGCCAGCCAATAGGCATCCTTGACCATGACGGCGATGAGGGTTTCATCATCCACACCATAGATAGGAAAGATCTGGCGCGCCACCGTCGCGCCCTTGATCTCCACCGTATGCACCTTTCGAGGCCTCACATTCCCTCGCAAAGCACAAAGGACCTGCGGGTATGTTTCCTCTCCTACACGCATACCAACTCGAGAGTCCTCATACAGAGGAGACGAGGAGTGAGGACGCCACTGGCCTATCACGACAGCCTCCTCCTCCCCGATGGCGCAAACCAGAAGCAAGTCGGCCCGACACAAGTCGGACAGGATAGGCATATCCTGCCCTATCTTGCGCAACAGTCCTTTATCCTCTTTCCGAAGATCAACCTTGGAGAAAACGTTATCCGCAAACACAACAACATTATTATAGCACATACGAATATACCAGGAAAAAGACGATGAAGATGATTCCTTGTTAAGACAAGATTGTCGCCAGACACCAGCTTTGATATAATGAGGCAGCCAGTCGAGAAGTGGCTAATAGCAGAACATCGATTAAATTGACCGGCCTTGGAGGAGATAATGCGCTACAGTTACGAGCATGAGGAAAGACTGCGTGTGGGCTATATAGGAGCAGGCGAATATTCGTATCGCACCATACTGCCCTCATTCCGTTACGCCCCCATAAACCTCGTGGCCCTGGTGGATACGGACGAGGACAGAGGCCTTAATGTTGCACGACAGTTTGGGGCCCGGCACTTTTATCCCAATCACAAGGCCATGCTGGCCCAAGAGGAAATGGATGCCGTCTTTATCGTGGTGGGATTGGACGACAAAGGCCACTCCCGTTACCCGGACTTGGCCGACGAGACGCTACGCGCAGGGTTTCACACCTGGATAGGGACACCCCCCTGTACAAGCTCCGATGACATCACCACATTTACCAACGCCTGCCTCCCCCATCACAAATACCTCATGGCCAACTTTAAAAAGATGTTCATGCCGGCTTATGTCAAGGCGTTGCAGATTATAGAAGATCCTGACTTTGGTGGCGTGTCGACCTTTTCCATGCGCTATCCAGTATCCCTCCCGGCCTCAGAGAAGCGGGAAGATGATGCGGCCATGATACCCTTTTTGGAATTCGTCCACCCCTATTCCCTTCTCTTGCGCCTGTTCGGCGAATGTGAGGGCCTCACGTACATGAGAAGTCCTTTGACCGGAGGAGGGGTGATGAACATCCGCTATGCATCGGGCGTGGTGGGCACCTTGCATCTGACGGGAGGACAATCCCTCACCAGCCCGCTAGAACGCCTGGAGATCGTGGGAGACGATGCAAATCTGGTGGTAGAGAATGGTATTCGACTGCTCTACTACAGAGCTGGGGGACGGCGAGGTGATGACGAGAAAGAACCAGAACGCCATACGTCCTTTGTCGGTCCAGATGATACCGCCCCCATCATCTGGGAACCCGAATTCTCCCTGGGACGCCTCTATAATAAACAGCTCTTTTTGCAGGGCTATGTGGGAAGCGTCACCCACTTTGCGGAACGACTGCTGGCGGACGCTCCCCCCGTCCACGGCAACCTGGTGGATATACTTCATATCATGAACGTCTATGACAATATCCGCCACGGTCAGGAGAACGAATGGATTACGCCACACTAGCCCTTCCCAAATCGGCGAAAAGGAGAGAAAAGTGACGGATATAACCATCGGTATCTGCACCAATCCCGACAGAGTAAACCAACTGCCTTCCGGATATTGTTACTGGGAACCGGCTGTATCCTCGGCGCTGATTCCCCTGGAAGACGAGGAGCACTATATACCTCAAAGAGAAAACCTGCGCGCGGCCCCGCTCCCTATTCGTGCCTTCAATGCCTTTGTTCCCAGCGAGGTGCGGCTCGTCGGTGACGACGTACAATGGAATCAAGTAGAACTTTATGTAAAAAGAGCCATCGGGCGGGCAGCCAGTCTGGGAGGAAAAGTCATCGTATTTGGTAGCGGCGGCGCCCGGGCCGTCCCGGAGGGCTATTCCCGAGAGCGCGCCTGGAAACAGCTCATCCAGTTCCTGCGCCTCTGTGCAACCGAGGCGGCAAAGCACGACCTCACGATAGCCATTGAGCCCCTCAATCACTCTGAGACGAACGTCATCAATTCCTACCTCGAAGCCATCAGATTGGCCCAGGACGTGGATCGAAAGCACGTCCAGGTGCTGGCAGACATCTACCACTTTATGATGGAAGAGGAGCCTTTGGAACATATCCGGGAAGCGCCGGAGCGCCTGGTGCACGTTCACCTGGCAGATTCGGGTCGACACCACCCCGGCAGCGGGAGCTATCCATTGCAAGAACTCTTTGACCTTCTCCGGGAAGTGGATTACGAGGGGCGAGCGTCCATCGAGTGCAGATGGGGAGAGAACTTTTCTCAGGAGGCTGAACAGGCATTGCGCTTCCTGCAGAATCTTTAAGAATGACAAAAGGTCCTCCCTCCCCGTATATCGCCCAGGAGAGGGAGAACCACCACACCGATCCGATCTTCATAATGCCTCAGACGGCGCCGGTGTGCGAGACCTCATACTTGCCCTGAATCCCCTTCACAGGAGCGCCCTTGAGGGCGTACAGGGAGCCAAACATCGCCGCCAACCGCTGGGCTTCCTCGGGATGCTCGTCGATCAAATTGGTCGTCTCCTTCGGATCCTCCTGGAGATTGTACAGTTCGTCAGGCTGTCCCTCAGGACGGCGGATATAGCTCCAGACCTTGTCCCGAATGCAGCGGTCCGGCGCCTCAAAGTAACCACTAATGATCGCCTCCCGTATCTCGTCGACCTCGCCACGAATGAGGGGCATGAGACTTTTTCCCGGCAAAGCATCCAGGTTATTCCCCATGCCGATGGCGTCGAGCAGCGTGGGAAGCACATCATGGAAGGAAGAAAGAGCATCGAGATGCTGCCCGCCATACTCCCCCCCGGGGAACTTGATCATAAAGGGCACCTTGAGCAGTTCGCTGTACATGCGATCACCCCCCTTGAGGAATTTGCCATGATCGGCCAAGGGATGTCCATGATCGGCGATAAATATGACCAGCGAATCGTCATACATCTCCAGGGCCTTTAATCTGTCCAGGAACTGCCCCACATAGTGATCGACGTAGGCACACTCGCCTGCATACAGGCCGCGGATATAATCGATCTCATTCTGACCAAAGTGCGTGGACGCCTGACCACCGGGCGGAAGTATACATTTCTTCCCTGAATAATCAGGATCCGTGTACTTGTCAAATGCAGCCGGTGGCATCCAGGGCTCATGAGGATCAAAAGAATCCACCCATAGGAAAAAGGGGCGCTGAGAGACATTGGCCTCGGCCCATTCGCCGGCTCGCTTCATCAGGCGCGCACAATAGTGATCCTCGGCCGTTTCAAACTCCTCTACGTTCTTGAGCGCCGTCTTCACAATTCGGCGCCATTCGGGAGTATAGGTATCCTTGCAATAATCATCGAGATTCAAGCGTTTGAGGGGAGCAGACCGATGAGCATCATACTCCTGCCCTCTGATCCAGTCCCAGACCCTGAACCCACGATGAAAGTTCATTCCCGGCTTGAAATAATGGTAGCAGTCGCTAAAACAGGCACTCAGGTACCCCTCATCCGACAGCAATTCGGCCAAAGAGCGATCTTCGGCCGTTAGAGGCTGCCAGGGACGGTGCACCAATGTGCGTTCTCCGGTCAGCCAACATGTCCTCACTGGAATGGTAGGCAGCCCCTCAGGATAGCAATTATCAAAAACTACACTTTCGCGCGCAAGCGCGTCCAAATATGGCGTCTCACAGGGTGAATCGGGATTGTAAAAGCGTAAGTGATCCTGTCGAAAAGAGTCCGCGATGATAAAAACGACATCCGTCGCCCGTCTATCACTCATAGTATACCTCTCCTTTCCACATCATCTCCGATAGCCATTATATGTCACGAACCAGGACCGCTCAAGTCACCCCCTAAGAGCGACGGCGTCCTACTCCAGTTATGACAAGAAAAACCACTGCACCGAGAACAGCCACAGCAAAACTGCGCGCGTTGAATCCAAACCGTAACCCCTGGCCCGTTATGATCTGCGTCAAAAAGCCACCGATAAACGCGCCGACGATGCCCACCACGATGTCGAACAGACACCCCTGACGCCCGTCCGTGCCCGTGATGATACTTGCTAACCATCCTGCAAGCGCTCCAAAGATAATCCAAGCAAGCAGGCCCATGTATCCCCTCCCATTATATAACGGCTATCCAGTTTTGCCTTTTACTCGTCATGGCGTGTTTGCTCATCGCGCGTACCTCGCTCACCCCGCCGACCATGCAAGATATCCTCTAGAAAATCATCGATCTCTTTTTCTACCATCTGTCCCAATGTCTTCCAGTCGCTATCCGGCTGTGCCCCAAGGATGTCAGCAATACTACACCTGACCGAGCACTCCACGTGTGCACCAATCTCCTCCCAGTTGGATCCCGCTTCCATATCCAGCGCCCTGGAAATTTTCTTGCGTGCAGCATCGTCGCTCTGGCGCCCGATCTCCTCCCAATCTGCCCCGTCATCAGCTCCCACAGTATGTGCCGCATCGCGGCGAATCTGCTCCTTGATCTGCTCAAATATACTATCCCATCCCTGTGCCTTATTCTCCCTATCTTGCTCTTGCCGATCCGTCATCCTTTGCGCCCCCTGTCAACAAGAATCCCTTTACATTATACTACATACTCCACAAGTGAACAGATAAACTGACGAAACTTTTAATCTGTTGGACGCGTTCACCCAACTGTGCTATGATGATTGACGAGGGAAAAGGGGGGATCTGATGCCACAAGTCGAGTCTTTGCCCCGCTTCAACCTCGATCTGTTAGACTCTCTTTACTCCGTCAACGCATTCTCCAATTGGCCCATTCAGTCATCTTATGCCAGGAGGTCCAGATGAATAGCGCAAAGAGCACGCAGGAAGAGACGCGAATAAAGATCATCTACTGTGTCGAATGCAATTTAGAACCGGAGGCCAAACGTTTGGCGACGGCGATAAAGAACCGCTTCGGCCTCGAGGCAAAGCTGGAAGAAGGGCACGACGGCATCTTTGAGATAAGCATGGACGACCACGTCATATATAACAATCTGGCTCAGGGGGGACAATTACCAACCGACAAAGAGATTCTTCAGAGGATTCAGCAACGCATGGAACCACCCTCCAGCATAAGAAGGGAAAAGCTGAAGGTCATGAACCCCATGGGTTATCCCCCCGCGGTGACTCAGATCGAGATGGCGCCCCGGCTCGACACCCTGGAGGGCAAGACCGTGTATCTGGTCGATTGCCGCTTCGACGATGGCGATCTACTCATGGCCCAGATGCAAGCCTGGTTTAAGGAATATATGCCCTCTGTGAAAACGGTGCTGCGCAGCAAATCCGGTATCTATACCGAGGATGATCCCGAACTCTTTGAGGAGATCGGCGAGAAAGGTGATGCCTTGGTTTTGGGAGTGGGCCATTGAAGCACCTGTGCTCCGGCGGTCGCCGAGCATTGCATCAATATTGAAGACGAATATGGTGTACCGACAGTGTCGGTACACACAGACGCCTTTGAGCAAGCAGTCAAGGCTGTGGCCCGTACACACGGTATGCCCCAACAGCGTCTCGCCTTTGTTCCCATGCCCGTGATGGGCAAGTCACCGACAGAGTTAAGGGAGTACATCGAGGGAAACGATCCCGTCACAGGTCAGCCCGTCATGCACGAGATCGTCGATGCCCTCACACACCCTCTGAGCGAGGAGGAGAAAAAGGGCTTTCGCTTTGACCGCTCCACTCCCCGCTTTGTGGCACCCGACACTGAGGAGAATCTGCGACGTCTGTTCGCCAAAAAGGGTCGGACGGACTATTTGCCCATCGTCCTCCCCACGGAGGAACGCGTCGACGCCATGCTGTCGGGCACAAGCCATGATCCCCAGGAAATAGTGGGCCAGATGCGCCCCACCTCGACCCGTGAGGCGTGGGAGTACACCGTCGAAAAAGTAGCGGTGAACGCCGTGATGGCCGGAGCGAGACCAGAGTATCTCCCCGTCATATTGGCCTTGGCGGCCACCCAGATCTCAGCGCGCCCCAGCACCACAAGTTCAGCGGCCTGTATGGTGGTCGTGAACGGGCCAATACGTCACGAGATCGACATGAATTGGGGCATCGGCGCCATGGGGCCCTACAATCACGCCAACGCCACCATAGGACGAGCCTACGGGTTGCTGTCGCAGAACCTGCAGGGCGGCTCGGAACCGGCCCTCACCTATCTGGGATCACAGGGTAACAACTATGCTTATAACAGCATCACCTTTGCAGAAAACGAGGAACGTAGCCCCTGGACGCCCTTCCACGTCGAGCAAGGCTTCGAAGCGGAAGAAAGTGCGGTCAGCGTCTTCGGTGGCGTGCGCTCCACGGCCTACAATCTGGGCGTGCGGGAGAAACACTGGCGAGAGCACGTGCGCAACATGCTGCGCGGTATGAACCCCTATCTACCGCCCACGTTCGTTTTGGACCCCATCACAGCACGTCAGTTCGTCGATCGCGGCGCCTTTGACACCAAAGAGAAACTCATCCATTGGATTTATGACAATGCCAGGATGCCCGCGGGTGTCTACTGGGATCATCAACTGATAGAAAATTACGTATATCCTCGCGCCCTGAACGGCGTGGAACCCTATGCTACCATGCTAGAAGCCGCCGATGATGAATTGATCTCCGTCTTTCCCAAGGACACGATCCACATCGTCGTTGTAGGCGGCGAAACCAACGGATATTGGCGCATCATGGGCTGCAATTACGCTGAAAGCATGTCCGTCGACGCGTGGAGATAGGATCAAAAAGAGCGTGAACATCAGCCCCCGGGCTGGTCCAAAAGCAGCATAACCCTTGGGCTGAGAATGGGTTACAACTATTGTGAGAGGGCTCTTGACGCGCGTGATGGTCCAGCCTTCAAAGTATGACCATAGGCTCACACAGAGCAATGCCTTCTCAAAACACGCCGAGGCCAGTAACCTACAGTTAGAGAGGATAATTGATGGGTAAGGAACCACACGTTTTCAAATTCCTGAGAGATAAGGTCATCATACACTCCAGGGGTAGAATGTGCGAGACCCCCGACGAACTTTTGACAAGCGCACCTTTTAAAAGATTCCTGAGAATCATCCTGCAGCGCCTGTCGAAAAGGAACTCGCGATTCATGGGAATATTTGGCCCCCAGACTGACGTCCCCCCGGAGATAGACGAGGAAAGCATCACGCTTTTGATCCAAACCTTTCAACATCTGGCCAAACTGGACCGAGCCGTGGTTCCCAATATCCTGCCCGATGCAAAAGTCTTTTTTAGAGATCCGGACCTGCTGAACGACTTTGTCGAGTATCTCTATAACGCCTGGCGAGACTATGACCGCTTTATCATCATTTCCGGCTTTCAGGGAGATCAGCTGGACGAAAGACCTTATAGAACGTTTAACGAAACTGTGGAACAACTTATGCATCTGGTGCGAGGGACGTATCGCGATGTCCAGGAAAATATCACCCGTCAACATCCCCAAGTCTATCGCCAGGCGCGAGCGGGCGCAGACATTGCCACCATCGTCTCCCGCCAGAGCACCCGCGCGACATCCTGGATAGAAGGAATCCCCTATAGCAAGCTAGAGCAAATACCCATCGTTCGTCAAGTATTGCTATATCCTCCACTGGTGCTCGATCCACCGATGAACCGCCGCACAGGCCGATTCCGACGCGTCGAGGAAAATCCTCTCCTGCTTGTCCATCCCACAAGTGACGAATGGATCTGCTATCCGGCCAAGGTGGGCAAGTTACTTGTCCTTGTCTATATCCACGAAAAGTTTCTCGAATTGGGACTTTCCCTATGCAACCTGTTCAAAGTCGCCAGCGACAAGGATCTGCAAAGCAAACCAGACGCCATCTACATGTTCGGTGTGCCCGGCGATGTGCTGGATCGCTTTGGGTCCCTGCCCACAGTCTTCTATGACGATCCCGATAACGAGATACTGATAGCCGCCGTACCTAACGCCGACCGCTTCGGCTACTTTGGCTATCTAAAAAAGATGATACTTACGCTGCACAATGTCAAGATGATGACGATGGACCGCTTACCGTTCCATGGCGCGCTGGTCAAGATCAGATTGCATAGTCAGACGCACACCATCCTCCTCATCGGCGATAGTGGCGCCGGCAAGTCGGAAACGTTGGAGGCCTTCCGTGTGCTGAGCGAGAACGAACTCCAGGACATGATCATCATCGCCGACGATATGGGCGCCATCGATATAGCCGATGGCGATGTCCTGGGATACGGCACAGAGATCGGCGCCTTCATCCGATTGGACGATCTGCAACCCGGCTATGAATTCGGTCAGATGGGACGCGCCATATTCATGAGCCCTTCTAGGACGAATGCCCGCCTGCTTTTGCCTGTGACAACCTATCCCGATGTCGTGCAGGGTAATAAAATCGATATGATCCTCTATGCTAATAACTACCAAGAGGTGGACGAGGATCATCCCATCATCGAACGATTCAAAGATCCCAGAGAAGCCCTCGAGGTGTTCGAACAGGGCAAAGTGATGAGCAAGGGCACCACCACCTCAAAAGGCATTGTACACTCCTATTTTGCTAATATTTTCGGTCCCCCACAATACAGGGACCTACACGACCGGATCGCCCGTCGCTACTTTGACCATTTCTTCGCCCATAGGATATTCGTGGCACAGATCAGGACGCGCCTGGGAATTCCAGGCTGGGAAACCAAGGGACCAGAAGAGGCAGCAAGGGCCCTGATCAAGCTGATGATGACCGACTACCGCTCCTGATCACAATACTCTGCACACACATTAATGGAGACGTCGATCATGAAAACCTACACCGAACCTGCACACGAAATACCTATCAGCCGGGACGTCGATGTACTTGTCATCGGTGGTGGCCCCGCAGGGCTGGCGGCTGCCATCGCCAGCGCCCGCCACGGCGCCCAGACGGTGCTCGTCGAGCGCTTTGGCTATCTGGGCGGCACAGCCACAGCTTCCCTCATGGCCTGCATTAACGGCTTTCGCAACCAGGTGGAACCCGACACCACACAGACGGTGCGGGGCATCGCTGAGGAGATCGTGCTCCAGCTGAAGGAACTGGATGGTCTGGGAGTGAGCCCTTATCCACAGAAATCCTATCCCGTGGACTATGCTGCGCGTAGTCCATCGAAGAACCGAGAAGCGATTCTCCAACCTGAACCCGGACAGCTGGAATACAGCTACGCCATCGACACCGAAAAGTTCAAATATATCACCCTAAAGCTGTGTGTTGATGCGGGCGTGGATATCATGTTCCACACCTGGTTTTGTAACAGCATCGTGGAGGATGACGTCCTGCGAGGCGTAATCGTTGAGAATAAATCGGGACGCCAGGCCATGATGGCCCGGGCCATAGTGGACGCCTCCGGCGACGGCGACGTGGCCGCGCGTGCGGGCGCTCCCTTTTGGCAGACGAGCCAAGACGAAGCACCGCGACTCAACGACACCCTGATGTATCGTATCCAGTTCGGCAAAGAGCGGCCGGAAGCGCCCTATGCCTGCGACTTTGACACCCACGCCGTCGTCTGGGGACCGGGCGTAGGTCCACTCAACGGCGTCGACGCCGACGACCTCTCTCAGGGCGAGATTGAGGCCCGGCTGCGCGTCTACGAGGACTGGGCTGCAAAACAAAGAGAGGAACCCAACCTGGCAGACGCCGAGGTCATCGCTACACCGCCGCTCCTGGGTATCCGCCAGACGCGCTTCATCGAGGGCGAATACAAACTGACCGCCGAGGACGCCATAGACGGACGTCGCTTTAGCGACGTGGTAGCCATCAGCTCCTGCCCCATCATCTCCTATTATGGCTACCGCCGCTACCTGGAACACGAGGGATATGACATCCCCTATCGCTCCTTGGTCCCAAAGAGAATCGACAACCTCATCGTCGCTGGCCGTTGCATCTCCAGCGAACAGCAACCCTACGAATCACACCGCGCTATGGTGCCCATCATGGCCATCGGCCAGGCAGCGGGCCTCGCAGCCGCCCTTTCCGCATCAGAGGATGTCCCACCGAGAACTCTGAACGTGAAACATCTGCAGGATGCACTTATCGCCCAGGGCGCAGAACTGCGTAAATGATATGCTCACATTCCATCCTTCTATGGGGAATTATATTCCAAAATCATCAGGGGAAAGCCCTACAAATTGACCCTCCCCTATCTCGATGATATAATCACCTTGTTACAGTTTATAACAAGTGAGCATATACAATTGAAAAACAAGATATATAGCCTGATAAAACTGACAATAAGCATAGGATTATTGCTTCTTCTCTTCACCCTATTCGATTTTCGTGAATCTTGGGAAGCCTTGCGGGGGATGGATTATCGCTATTTTGGATTGGCCTTTCTTCTGTTCCAAAGTGGCCTGGTTATCCGATCTTTCCGCTGGCATTTCCTCCTTGACGCCGTTCAGGTGTCTGTCCCTATCCATCGTCTCCTATACCTCTATTATGTGGGAGAGTTCTTCAATACCTTTCTTCCATCGGGCCTCGGCGGGGATGCCGTCAAGATGTACGAACTCGCCCGCCACAGTCAAAAAAGATCTGAGGCTGTAGGTACCGTCTTTCTCGACCGTGTAGCCGGACTTGTCGTACTCTCGGCCATGGGCCTGGCAGTTTTACCGTTGGCCCCAAAATCTCTGCCCCAACAACAAATCGTCGTCTTGGGTCTTGCCTCGCTCATGGGGCTTGCTGGCCCGTGGCTCCTGCTCCAACGGCGTCTGGCCGAACGGATAATCGGAGTCATGCCAAATATCCTGCGTCACAAAGCGCAATCCCTGTACGATGCCGTGCATACCTCTGGCACCCACGCACTGTGGAAAGCGCTACTTGTCTCGATTCCTTTCACCATAATACTTTTCGCCCTCAATTTTTCTCTCGCCCTGGGGCTGGGTATCGAGATTCCCTTTTTCTATTTCGTGATTTTTATGCCCCTCTTATCCCTTACTTTACTCTTGCCCTCCGTCGGTGCCTTGGGAACAAGAGAGACGGCCTATGTATTGCTCTTTGGAAGTGCAGGGATCAGTGAGCCGATGGCCATTGCCCTGTCTCTATCCCTGTACTTTATCACCGCCTGCAGCGGTATCATAGGAGCCTTGCTATATGCTCTCGATTCCATAGTTCGACTGAGATCGGAAAACGAAACCACATAAGGAGACGGGAATGGATCTATCCATCATAGTGCCCATATACAACGAAGAGGAGAATATCCCCCGTCTTTATGATGAGCTTACCGCCGTCCTGGATCCCCTCCAACGGGAATATGAGATCATCTGTGTGGATGACGGAAGCCAGGATCGTTCCTTTACCCTACTCAAGGAACTGGCCCAGAATGATTCCTGCGTCAAGGTCATTCGTTTTCGCAAGAACTTTGGACAATCGGCGGGGTTCAGTGCGGGATTCGACCATGCCAGGGGTGATATTGTGATCACCATCGACGCTGATCTGCAAAACGACCCGTCCAGCATTCCCGATCTACTGGACAAGATGTCAGAGGGATATGATGTGGTCAGTGGCTGGCGGAAGGACAGGAAGGATGCTTTCCTCACTCGAAAACTTCCCTCCAGGATAGCCAACTGGTTAATCTCACGAACGACCGGCGTCGACGTGCACGATAGAGGATGCTCCCTGCGCGCACACCGAAAAGAGATCGTCAAGGAGATCAACCTCTATGGCGAACTCCACCGTTTCATCCCCGATATGGCCGCCTGGATCGGCGCCTCCATGACCGAGATGCCGGTCGGTCATCGCCCCCGCATGTACGGTCAATCCAAGTACGGCATCGGCAGGACGTTCCGTGTGATCCTTGACCTGATCACGGTGCGCTTCCTGCAGGGCTACTCCACACGACCCATCCACATCTTTGGCAAGTGGGGCTTGGGCTTTGGCCTGCTGGGCTTCCTCCTTGCTCTTTGGTTGAGTATCCAAAAACTCATTCTAGGGCAATCGATAGGGGATCGCCCCGCCCTCATCCTCTCCGTCCTCCTTATCCTTGTCGGCATACAACTGGTATCCATTGGCCTCCTGGGCGAGATGACCGTGCGCATTTACTATGAGGGCCAAAATATGCCCATCTACCGCGTGCGGGAGATCATAGGATATGCGGATGAAGGAAAAGAAGACACGCGGGATTAGATGACATGAGCCTTCAAGGCCCTAAGAGAGTAGCCCTCTCCCTTTGCGCTTTGGTACTCGCCAATCTGATCATCTTTTTCACCCAGATTACCGCGGTTCAGACGCTGGCCGCTTTCCTCCTGACCACTTTGCTGCCGGGATTCCTACTGTTATCTTTACTCCCCCTCCGACACAGCGGTCCCCACTATACCTTACAACATCTTGTCATCGGCCTCGGCTTGGGATACGCCATCGCCATCGCGGGAATCCTCTTCCTTCATTACCTCCCAGGTCCGATCACCAGAACGCGCGTCGCGTTCCTTTATGACATGGCGATCATGAGCCTGTTAGCTGCACGATACCTGACCCATAGCCAAGAGCATACAGTTCTTATGGATATACCCCACCACAAAGCGCTCTTGGGCCTCGTGATCATCTTGGCCATAGCATTTTTCTTTCGCTTCTTCAGTCTGGAATACGCGGAATTTCAGGGAGACGAGGTGGCTGTCCTACACAAGGCGGCAGCCTGCATTCAGGGCCGCGAAGACACCCTCTTTCTGCATAAAAAGGGCCCCGCCGAGATACTTTTGCCCACCGGCTACTATGCCCTTGCCAGACGTACAAATGAATGGGCTGCGCGCTTTCCTTTCTCCCTCGCTAATCTCATCGGCGTCCTGACATTGTATGCCCTGGGCCAAGCGGTCTTATCCCGGAAAGGAGCATGGTGGGCGGCCCTGCTCGTGGCCTTGAACGGTTTTTTCGTCGCCTTTGGGCGCATCGTGCAGTATCAGAGCCTCGTCTTTCTTTTCAGTACCCTGGGCATCCTCGCAGCCCTCGGCTTCGCACGAGGGGGAGAATCACAAAGCGACTCTGGGACTCGCCCCAAGGAGCATACTGAACACGTCTTACATAGCAGACGCGTCAACCTTTACCTCACCGCCGTATTCCTGGCCATGGGTCTCCTGGCCCATACCGACGCCGTCTTTGCCGTGATTACATCGGCGTTTATCATACTGAAAGCCGCATATCAGCGTCACCACGAACGCGTAACGCTCCCAACGCTGACGGCCCTTCTGGGACCGATCTTGCTCGCTGGCGCCCTGCTCGCCTCTTTCTATGTTCCCTTTGCCCTACATCCCCAGTTCGATACCACCCAGGGCTATCTCAAGCAGCGTATGGGCGTCCGTCCCCCTTACAATAATCTCAATGTTCTGCTGAATCTCGGCTCCGTCTATAACGCCATCTACTATCTCGTATTTCTCGCCCTCGTCCTCGCCTGGGCCCTGATCAGACACATAACACGGAGAAAAGCAACTGGATGGGCGATTCTCGTTTCATGGGGCGCCCTGTCGGCCACGCGCCTCCTGTTTCCTAGCATATGGTGCATGGGAGAGCGGGACCTGACCGGCCTTCTCTTTATCCTCCCTATCATATTCTCATTCGTGACCGCCAGGGAGGATCTGGGATGGCAATTGGCATTGGTATGGTTCGGCGTCCCTTTTTTGATCTACATGTTTGGCTTCCGCGAACCACGGACGCACATCTACACCTTTTTCCCGGGGGCTGCTCTCCTCGCCGCCGGGGAACTGGACAGGCCCTACAAATCTCCCTGGAAGACGTGGCTTGTCTGCGGAGGAAGCGGCATCATCCTGCTCCTCTCCGCTGCTTATCTCCATATCACTTTTATCAGTCATACGCCCGAATACAAGCGCACCTATCCAGAGCATCGCATCCCCTTCTTTTGGACGCCGTATGGAGAGGAGATGCCTGAACACGGCCTCTTTGGTTTCCCTTATCGCGCAGGATGGAAAGCAGTCGGCCAACTCTATGCCTCCGGTGCACTGGAAGGGGACTATGGCACCAACGAAGAAACCCACATCACCAGATGGTACACGCGAGGCGAGTACGCCTGCCAGGTCCAACCCCACTACTACTTTGTGGCTGAAAATGTACAGGATGAACAGGCCGTACCCATGTACGATATCCAGTCTGACTACACCCATTTTGGCACGGTCTGGGTGGGCGATACACGCAAAATGCGTTTGTACGAAAAGGGGGAAGCCCGTTTGCCCTATCGAGATTATCAGGCCGCAGAAGCGGAAACGTACTTTGACCGGGAACTGACAGATCCCCATTATCCCACGGGCCTTCCTCCCCAGGACCCCACATCCCACATCCAGCAACCCATGGATCGCAAACTGGGCCAGAACGTCGAGTTCTTGGGTTACGATATAAAAAAAACGCGCATCTGTCCGGGGGATACCATCGTCCTGACGCTCTACTGGCGCGCACTTGGCAAGATGACCGAATCATATACAGTATTCACACACGTCGCAGATTCGGGAGGCATATGGGCCCAAAAGGATCATCCACCGTCTTGTGGAAACAATCCCACAGACGAATGGGAACCCGGACACGTATACGTGGACCCCTATGTCATCGTGACCGATTCGGACATGCCGTCGGGCACGTATCCCCTTCTCGCCGGCATGTACCGCTTCGACACCGGAGAGCGGCTTCCCGTATCGGATGCAGAGGGCACGCAACTGGGACATGCGATGGAACTGGGAACCATCACGGTACTGGATAGATGAACACGATAACCTGGGAACACGCCAAGAGGAAAGAGAAATAGGCACCGTGTGTCTGCAACCTGATGATTGGGGCAAAGTGGGAAAGCCCTTCCTCATACTATGCATCGCCTTTTTGCTCATTCTGATCCCCACCAATCTTTGGCTGCGGACAGCGGGAGCGTTTGTCCTGACCTGTCTTCTCCCCGGATTCCTCCTTGGAGAGATCCTCTTTGGAGATGACGTGGCATTGGACGTAGTAGAGAGACTGGGGATCTATATGGGACAGGGATATGTCGCCATGGTACTTGGTACGCTCCTCCTTCACTATATTCCGGGCTCCCTTCCCCCCAAATCTATTCTGGGATTTTATGGCCTTCTGACCGTCGTACTTTTACTCTTCAGAACTGGCCAGGAACCTGGTGCCCCATGGCACCTCTCCCTCTCAAGCAAAGCCACGATCTGCTTGGTGATTCTTCTGTTGCTGGCCGGCTTTTTCCGTTTCACCCACTTGGGCTATTCGGAATTTCAGGGCGATGAGGGAAGAGCCCTTCTCAGAGCCGCAGAGATCCTGCAGGGAAACGACGAGGTCCTTTTCCTACACAAAAAGGGGCCCGTGGAAATCCTCGTACCCGCCGCCCTCTATGCCTCCCTAAGGCGCATTACCGAGGCCGCAGCCCGCTTCCCTTTCACTATGGCCAATCTCGCTGGCGTTGTCGCCCTTTTTGCACTGGGGCGAAGGCTGTTCAATGTACACGTTGGCCTGCTGGCCATGGCCCTCGTGACCATCGATGGCTTTTGTATCGGCTTCTCCCGCATCGTGCAGTATCAGAGCATCGTGCTCCTCATGACCCTCCTGACCCTGTTTTGTACCTATAGATGGTACCAGACAGAGGGGCAGCGGTCATCCTACCTGCTGGCTGCAGCAGCCTTCGCCGGCATCGCCCTGCTCGCCCATTATGAAGGCTTTTTCATCCTGCCCGGCGCCTTTTACATAGTCTGGTACGTGGCTAAAAGGAGGGGCTGGCCCCTCGATCAAGTTGCACGACGCGTCGGCCTCCCCATCCTGGTCGGCTGCAGTATCGTGGGCATCTTTTATATTCCCTTTACTTTACATCCCAACTTCTCGGAAACCCTGGAGTATCTGACCGACAGGCGAGTGGGAGTGAGCGACGGGCTGCCCTATAATAACATCACCGATTTCTTCTGGCGGACAAGTTACTACAACGCCTCCTATTATCCCCTGTTGATGGGGGCACTCCTCCTCACCACCATACAGTCCCTCCTGTTGCGAACACATAAAAAGCGTCTCATACGCATAGGTATATGCATCTTGAGCCTCGGCGCCTGGTTGCTGATCACCCTTTTCCCTTCCTGGTGGCAATTTGGCTCCGTCAATCTGTCAGTCATCGTTTTTCTCATCACCGGCATCCTGCTCCTCCGCGCTCCCTTATCTATAGAAGAGCGTACCCTTCTCATATGGTTCGGCAGCGCCGCCCTGCTCTACTTCTTTCTCATGGTCAAAGTTCACACCCATTATTATGTCGCTCTAATTCCCTGGATACTGCTCGTTGCCGGTAGTCTTTCGAAAGGATGGCGTTGGATAGGCCGCCGATGGAAGTCCATAATCTGGGTAACTGCTCTCTTGGGCATAGGATTCTGGATTCTATGCGGCTACTATGTGTACATCGTCTTTGTGCGTCATTCTGTGGAATACCACCAGAACTATCCTGCGGCGAAACCGGCCATCTACTGGACGCCCTTCGATGAGCGTCCCCAGGGAGGCTACTTTGGCTTCCCCTACCGCACGGCCTGGAAGGCCGTTGGTGGCATGTACGACGCGGGGATACTACAGGGAACGTATGACAGCAATCAGAAGGAACGGATCACCAACTGGTACACCCGTGGCGCCATGCGCTGCCCACAGGGCGACTACTTCATTATAGCACGTGACGTGGAGGACCCCCACGAGATAATCCCTGGCGTGATCACCGGTGAGTATATGCCCGCCATGGAGGTCCTGTGCGAGGGCGAACCGGAACTTTGGATCTTTGAACGTGGCTACGACGGCCCTCTACAAAGTTACGACTATGCGACATATGCTGCCGATTTCGATCAACGCCTCTCGGCCCCCGTCTTTCGCGTGGGCGCTCCCCTGGATGAGGTTTTCGAGCCCCCCCATCACATGGATGCCAGTTTCGGCGGACATTTCCAACTCGCGGGATGGGACCTGAATCCCACCATCGTCGCCAGAGACGACAGGACAATTCTGAGCCTCTATTGGCGAACTCTGAAACCAACCTCGGCCAACTACCACGTTTTTGTACATGTAGGCGGGAGAGACACCGTGGCCCAGGAGGATAGCGTGCCACGGTGCGGTCAACACCCTACGTATCGCTGGAAACAGGGAGAGGAGGTTGTGGACCACTATCTTCTCGAAATTCCTCCAGAAACCCCTTTGGGCGTGTACCCCATCCGTGTGGGCATGTACGATTTTATGAGCAAGGATCGTCTCACCATCAAGGACGCGGAAGGACGCGAGACGGATAGCTTGCGCCTCGCCCATATGCGCATCGGCGAGCCCCAGACAGAGAGACCTGACGTCACAGATGAATACACGGCGAAGCTGGGAGAAAAGATCCGCCTCCTAGGATACGATCTCCCCGATACCCAACTACAGCCCGGCCAAGATGTATCCTTGACACTATATTGGGAGTGTCTGGACAGCATGGAAACGGACTATACAGTTTTTGTGCACCTTCTGGGACCCGACGGGGAGATATATGGCCAGAGGGACACCTTCCCCTTGAACGGTCGCTTACCCACCACATTCTGGGTCCCTCAAGAGACCCTGTCCGATCCCTACAACATCGATGTGACCAAAGACGCACCGTCGGGAACCTACTCCCTTGCCATCGGAATGTACGACTTGCATAGTGGCGACCGGCTCCCGGCGACGAGCGTCGACGGCACTTCTCTGCCCAACGATCAGATTACGCTGCCTACCACACTTTCTCATGACTGAAACATCACCCAAAAACGCGAACAATCTGAAAAAAGCCCTGTTCGGACTGCCCCATATCATCACATGGATCCTTATATTAGCCACCGTGGCCGCCTTTGGCCTGTGGGGCTTTTCACACCTCGATGGCTTCTCCTGGAGCTGGGACGAAAGCCTGCTCATTGCTACCGCACGGGCGGTGAATGCAGGGAACGCCCTCTATGAGGAGATTTGGTACGATTATCCTCCCCTATTCCCTTTACTCCTGCAACCAGCATTCCGACTCGGCTCCGAACCCATACAGGCTGCTCGAGGCCTCATCGTCGTATGTAGCCTCGTAACCCTGATAAGCGCGGGCTGGATTACTCATCAGGTAAGCCATAGCGATCTGGCCTCTATAACAGCAGTTCTCCTGCTCCTGTTGGCACCCCCTTTTGTGGCCAACTCACGAGCCGCCCTGGCAGATCTCCCCGCCCTCACACTGGCTGCACTGGCACTGGCGACCACCTTGCACGGCAAAAAGTCAGAGGCCCGGCCATGGTTCGCTGTGGCCGGATTTCTCTACAGCGCAAGCCTGGCCATCAAACCAACCTCCTACTTTGTCATCTTGCCCATGATCGTCCTGTTGTGGACCGGAGATGGCGACACCGCTTTTCCTTTACAGGACTTGACGGCACTGGTTGAGCGGCTCCTCTTTGTCGCCGGAGGTTGCACTATCGGGCTCATTCTCTTTTTCGCCTGGGTGCCCATGAGGGCCTTTCTCCAACAACTGCTCCAAACCTATTGGGGTGCTCAACAACACCACGGTTTCGAGTTTGTGGAGAACTTGAGGCACGTATGGCTCTACTTTGTTGGAGACGAGTATGGCGGCTCACAATGCGGACTCTTTTCCCTGAGCGCTTTTGGATGTCTGGCCATGTTGATGCTTCTCGCCGACGGAGTCCTGACAATGCCGTCAGATTGGAGAGCAGGCCATACCCGTAACTGCAGGCAGCCACCTCCCTCCAAGGATATCTTTATCCAAATTGCTGTTAGTAGATAGAGATGATATCATAATTGCTCAGTAAAGAGCGAGCACATATACCTTCAGTTGAAAGAAGGGCTGATCGACTAGTGTTGACTATGCACCGATGAACCTGAAAGAATACATAGCAGGTAAATGGGGGAAGGCGGGGATCATCATCCTGGTCATCGTCCTGGCCCTATCCCTGTTCCTCCGTCTCTATGCCATAGACGTCTTCCTCGCCGGCGACGAGACAAAGTGGATCTGCCGTAGCATCAATTTCCACAACGCCCTTGTAAACGGGGATTGGCCCTCCACTTATCAGTCGGAACACCCCGGTGTGATCACCATGTTGACCGGAACCTTGGCCGTCCCCTTGAACAAGGCCGGGGAATGGATTGGTTTATGTCAGGAAATGGGTGGCAGCAAACTTACCCGCGTGGACGACAGGGCGACATTGCTATGTTTGCCATCGCTGATCTTTCAGGCCAGACGCGCCCTCGCTGTCATCACCTGGGGTGGCATCGTCGTCCTCTCTCTTCTTCTACAAAAACTGTTTGAAAAAAGCGTAGCCTTGCTCGCCACGACCCTGGTCGCCCTCGACCCCTTCCATCTGGCCCTGTCCCGCGTCCTTCATCTGGACGCCCTCCTTACCACCTTTATGACCCTCTCGATGATCAGTCTGTTGATATACGAACTGCGAGATCGACGTCGAGGATATCTTTACCTTTCGGGTATCATGTGTGGACTGGCCATAGCCAACAAGTCACCCGCCCTCTTTCTTCTCCCCTTCACGGCCATGATCCTTGCCCTCAAAGCGCTCCGTGGAAAAAGGGAGAACCGCCCCATGCGTCTCAAAGAGGCACTGCACACCATGATTATATGGAGCGGTATCGCCGGAGCCGTCGTGCTTTTATTATGGCCCTCCCTGTGGGCGAACCCCGTGGGAACCTTGAAGAATGTGCTGGGGGCGGCCGTAGAGTACGCCGAAGAACCCCACGGCAACTCGAATTTTTTCTGGTTTGCCATACGGCCCGACCCGGGCCCGGCCTTTTATCCCGTTGCCTGGCTGTTCCGCACTACGCCGTGGGTTATCGTGGGTTTGATACTCTTGATAGTGAAGATGATCCGCCAGAAGGACCACAACCAGAGCGTCACCTCTATGCTCCTCTTTGTCCTCCTGTACACCCTCTTTATGACCACGGGGGCAAAAAAGTTTGACAGATACCTGCTCCCCGTCATCCCTACCCTGAATATCCTCTCCGCCCTGGGATGGATGTGGGGGCTGCGACGGATGACTGGGAAGCGCTTGCGCAATCGGCACACATGCGCTCCCCTTTTGCTTTGCGGATTCTTGGCCATCACACAATTGGCGTTGATCTGGCCCACACAGCCCTACTATTTTTCCTATTACAATCCCCTCCTTGGAGGTGCACGGACGGCCACCAGGATCCTCCTCGTTGGCTGGGGGGAGGGAATGGAAAAGGCCGCCGCTTACCTCAACGATAAGCCAGGGGCCGAGGAATTCCACGTCAATACCGCACACATCTCCCAGTTGGCCCCCTTTTTCAAAGGCCATACGAGCAGCGCCTCGGAACTCGATCTCGCCGAATCGGACTACTATGTCTTCTACTGGAATACCATCCAGCGTCGGCGCGAGCCAGAGGTTCTGAACCGCTTCTATAGTGTCGAGGAACCGGAGCACGTTGTACGCGTGAATGGCATCGACTACGTTTGGATCTATCCCAACACCCTCTACCGCCCTGTGATTGACTACCTTGAGGAAAGGGCTGACCGTAAGCAAGACATCGTGCTCGTCGACGTGAATACGGCCCTCATGCGCCAATACGAGGGCCCCCTTGATCTGGTCGCCGTCGATGGCGCCCAGACAGAAGATGACATCGTACAGGAACTCTCCCAGGTTACAGCGGGGCGGCAAAGGGTATGGTTCCTGACCTTTCCAGAAACACCCGGAGATCCCCGTCAACTCGTTCGCCATCACCTGGAAAAGCAAGCACAAGGCGTGCAGAAAATAACCTTTGAGGGTATGGTTTTGGAGTGCTTCGAACTCGATGACGAGGCACACTTCACCCTCCCCACGCCCACAGTGCCACGAAAAGTCCGCCTTGGAAAAAAGATCCACCTGATCGGCTATGACCTGCCCCAGAGAACGATCACAGACGAGAAACCTCTGACGGTCCGCCTCTATTGGCGTACAGAGGCCCTCCTGGACACCAATTATACCGTCTTTGTCCACCTGCTGGGGCCAGATGGCGCCAGGTACGGCCAGAAGGACAGTACCCCACAGAACGGTGCGCGTCCAACGGACATCTGGCTCACGGATGAGATCATCGCCGACGAGTACAGGATCGATGTGGCGGAGGATGCCCCCCCAGGAGCCTATGCGCTGGCTGTGGGAATGTACAATTGGGAGACGGGTGAACGCCTTCCCGCCCGGGAAGGACAGGAACACCTGGATGAGAACCGCATCCTCATTGAGGGCTTATACAAGGAAGAGACCCCATGAGCAAAGCGATGCGATCCCAAATCCTTTTCTGGACGCTGTTGATACTCCTCGTCGTGCTATTCATCCTTTGGCAATGGGGGCCCGTCCACAGCTTTGCCTGGAAATACGACGAGGGGATAAATGTATCAAAAGCACAGTTGTTGTTGGATCGTCACCACCTCTATGAGGACATTTGGTCCGATCAGCCACCACTGTTCACCTTCATGCTCGCGACAACCTTTCTCCTGTTCGGTGAGAGCGTTGCCGTCGGACGCCTCATGGTACTTGCCCTGGCCGGATTGGCCTTGCTGTCGCTGGCCTGGATCGCGGAACAGGTGGCGGGCAAGGTGGCAGCGCTCCTGGCTGCCGTGGCTCTAGCATTGTTTCCCCACTTTCAGGAACTGTCCCAGTTGATCATGATCGGACTGCCAGCCATCAGCCTTGGGCTACTCGCCCTCGCCTTTGGATTTCGATATCGGGCAAAAGGTCGAATGCGCTGGCTGCTATTTGCAGGGCTTTCATTTGGTCTCAGTCTACTCGTCAAGCCCATCACAGCGCCCATGTTTCTGCCCCTCAGCATGCTATCCTTCGGAATATGGGAGGAAAGACTCCCTCTCCATAAGCGCATTCCGCCATGGACTTTCTTTGCCGCGGCGACCCTACTTCCCGTTATGGTCGCCCTTATATGTTGTAGCCCCCGTGCCTTTGTCCAGCAAGTAGCGGGTACGCTGTTCGGCGCACGGAGAGCACATAACCTTTCCCTGATCGAGAATGTCCGCCAAATTGGCATCTACCTTTCCCGTGATAAATGGGAACTGTCGCATGCCGGCCTTTCTATCCTGGCGCTCCTGGGCATGACCTCCCTGGTCCTGCATCGCCGCTGGCACCCACTCGCCATCCTCGGAACGTGGCTCGGCGGCGTATTAGGGGCCCTCGTCCTTCACACGCCCTTACGCCGCCATCAGTTGTTTCTCGTTGTCCCTCCTCTCCTCACGACAGCGAGCCTGAGCATTCAACAGCTGGTAGAGGGAATACCAGATATCGCTGACATGCCTCTCAAAGAGCAGCTCTTGATGGCCATCATTGCCGCTACGCTGCTTCCCATTGGGCGCAACCTACCCCAGACCGTCACGGCGGACATAGCCATCCGTGAAACGCTTCTCGCAGAGGATGACGAATCGAGAGCGGGCCGCGAGGCGATACGTTTCCTCCTTGCCCATACCCCGACGCAGGGTCATGTGATCACCGACGACCCCATGATAGCCTTCAAGGCCAACCGCCCGATCCCTCCCAGCCTGGCCGTGCCCTCGGCCCGGCGCATCGAGACCCAAGAACTCTCCTCAAAGGAGATGATTCGCCTGACCAAAGATGTGGACCCCTCGGCCATCCTGTTCTGGGAACAACGGCTCACTCGCCTGGAGAAATATGCCACCTGGGTGCAAGAGAATTTTTATACTGCACATGCCTATACCGATGATAGATGGATCCACACGCCCCAAAGCGCGATGCCCATCACATTCCCCCAGCCCGCATCAACCCAAGAGGGCATCCGCATCCTGGGGAGTGACATGGCATCCCTTGCCGTTGAGCCGGGCAGTAATTTGACGAGCACTGTATTCCTGCGAACAGAGAAACATCTCGCCTCGGATTTTACCCTTTTTGTGCATCTTTTGGACGAGGAGGGGAATGTTTGGGGACAGGAGGACATCCCTCCCCTGGATCGGCACTATCCGTCCAGCGCCTGGCGCGTGGGGGAGATTATCGCCCAGAGCGTGCGCATCGCCGTAGGACGGGGAACACCTCCGGGAGAGAAGATTCTCTCCGTGGGGCTCTACGATTCAAACGGTGATCGGTTGCTGCTGTATGATGGCCAGGCGAATCCGCTGCAGAGCAAACAGATCATCCTGACGCCGCGTCCGGTGGTGCGCTGGCAGCCGAACTATACGCTGCCAGCCATGGAACACCGCCAGCAAGCCATATTGGGGGATCATGTCGAACTAAGTGGCTATGATGGGCCAGCCCTTGGTGGCACCACGGACAAAACACTCGAGATCACTCTATACTGGAGATGTCTCCAAACCATGGATACCAGTTACATGGCCTTTGTGCATCTGCTCGACGAGAAGGGAAACCTCATCACCCAGCGGGATCAGATTCCTGCCCAAGGAGCCTATCCCACCAGTGGGTGGCTACCCGGCGAGGTGATCTCTGACACCTATATCATCCCCCTGCCCACAGATCTCGCCTCTGGCACCTATCAACTTGCCGTTGGCCTGTACGACCCATCTACCGTGACGCGACTGCCCGTAAGAGAAAATGGGAAACCGAATTCCGAAAAGAGGATTCTACTGCATCGAGACATAATCTATGAACCATAAAACGCGTCTCTCGTCTTTGATCATGGCACTGATTCTGCTCGCCCTCCTTTGCGCCGGTTGCGCCGATCAGGGCGAAAAAGGATCCTTCATCTACGTCGACGGCACCCGCGGCTGCAAGCAGGCGCCAACCCCCGTTGCCCTCTGGCAAGAGGCGGGAGCCGCCGCAGTGGGCAGTAAAGCCATAGGAGAAGTGCCCCACGGCATCAGGCTCTCCATACTGGACGAAACCTCGCGTTTTG
>JAWLEV010000003.1:76977-79586 GCA_041685915.1 Anaerolineae bacterium
TCTGGCAAGAGGCGGGAGCCGCCGCAGTGGGCAGTAAAGCCATAGGAGAAGTGCCCCACGGCATCAGGCTCTCCATACTGGACGAAACCTCGCGTTTTGGTATTACATTCTATCTTGTAGAATATGAGGGACGGGAGGGATGGCTTCCCATCAACTTTACCAACAAGGTCGAACCCTTCTGTGAGTGATACTGAACCTGGCGTACGATTCAATCGCCCAGTAGTTTTCTCGCAAACATTCATGGGCTTTCAATTCTGACGGGGAGAACATATCCTTGATAGGCAGACTCCAAGAGAACAATCGATGGATCTATGCCCTCTTTCTCGTATGCATCCTGACCTCGTTCATCATCCGAGGCACGGTCGCCATCGAAAATAAATCGAATTCCAGCGCTTTCGATCAGCGCTCCTATCTGAACCTCGGCATGGACATCCGCGATGGACGCGGCCTCAGTGACGGGAAACGCAATCCCCTGTTGCCGACGATCCTCTCCCTCATCGCCGAGCGGGATTGGCCCTACTACACAAAGGCCAAATTCCTGAACCTGAGCTTTGGTGTCGTCTGCCTTTTGCTCGTCTTCGAGTTGGGCCGTCGCTGGTTCAACCCCGCCACGGGAGCCCTGGCAGCGGGCCTGCTGAGTCTCAATCCTCCCTTCCTCCACGTCTCGTCCCTCGTCATGGCAGAACCATTGCTGATGATCGCAACGCTGACCAGTTGGTATCTGATGTGGAAGACGTTGAAAGAGCCACATCAGGAGCGTTCCTGGTACGCTATAGCCGCCGGTGCAGCTACCGGCATGGCCTATATGACCAAAGCCACCGCCCTGCAGATGGTGCCCGCCTTTGGACTCACAGCCCTTCTCACCTATCGAGGTGAATGGTGGAAGCGAAAAGAGATATGGCTCTTCATCCTCGCCTGGATCATCGTCTGTATGCCCCTCCTGGTCTTCAATGCTCGCGAGTATCAGAACCCCCTGTACAATTATAACTACAAACACGAAATCTTTCTCGACAGCCCGGCAGAGCGTCACTTTGCCGACATCAGCGAGGCCCCCACCCTCCAGACCTACATCGCTGAACATACATGGGCAGAGATGGCCCATCGCCTTTGGTACGGCCTTCGCGAGGTCACCCGGATCCTCTTCCGTGCCCTGGCTCCCGTATCGGCCCTCGCTTCTTCCGCAGACGCCTTCCCTGGACAGTCCGAGATGGTATGGATCGCTGCCTGGTTGGGACTGTCTATCTTTCTCTTCTTACAGAGAAAAAGGCTAAAACCCGAACTGGATTTGGCCAGTCCCCTCTTTATACTTCCCGGTTTCATGCTGATACTATCTCTGCTTCCTCTGGGGTGGTTCGTACAGGCGTCTAACGTGGGGCCCAGGTTCATCGTCCTGTTCCATCCCATCATCTACATCCTGGTCATCGGTACCCTGTATACCTTATATTCCCGCCTGCAGGCCGAGGGAACATTTTCGCCAGTCTGGCAAAAGGCCAAGACATGGGGCACGCGGGGGATGCTGGCGGGATTGGTGCTGTGGACAGGGATCGGCGCCTTCCAGGCCTTCCCAAACATCAGCCGGCACCCCGTAAAGATAGATCGGGAGGCCAACGCCCGGGGCCAGGCAGTATTGGAATGGCTGGAGAATGGAACCCCCTATGGCACCCGCGTCCTCTGGGGCCCAAGCTACACCCTGCCCAGTTGGATCTACGAGCGACGTCTGAGCCTCAAGCATGTACCCTCTAAAGCGAAGGAATGGCAAGATATCAATACTTTCGCCAGGGATCAGAGATTGGCTTATGCCATCATAGACTGGACCATGATACAGAGGCGCCGGGAAGCCTTTTCCTCCTATTTCGACTTTGACTATCCCTATGTCACCATCAAAGAGTTCCCCCCAACGTGGGCCCTCACGTTACCCTATGATGGGTTCCCCAGCAACTGGGCCGTGTTTCGCTTGCCCGAAGCGAGCCCTTTCGAGCACGAGATGTCGGCCACGTTGGGTGATATTATCGAACTCACCGGTTGCGAAGTACATCCCACAACCCTCCGGCCAGGCCAGTCCACGTACGTTACCCTCTACTGGCGCGCCCTCGAGGATATGGACAGGAACTATTCCGTATTCGTACATGTGCTGGACGAGCAAGGAAATGTGGTGACCCAATCGGACGGCTTCCCCTTGGAGGAGCGCTATCCCACGAGCCGATGGCAGCCCGGCCAACTTCTTGGAGATCGCCATACCCTATCCGTTCCGGCAGGTACCCCTCCGGGCACCTACCGCTTTGCCGTGGGGATGTATCTCTTGGAGACCATGGAACGCCTGGACGTCGTGGAAAAGGACCAGGAAGCCGCATCCAACGATCATGTTTTGCTCCCCGTATCCTTGACTGTCGAACAAGAGCATGTTGAAGACAAATAGAAAACGCCGATGGAAATGGTGGACAATCATACTGCTCCTCCTGATCCTTTCTCTGGGCCTTACCTATTACTCCCACAGACTCACAAGATGGTTGGCCCATGATGACGAGGGCGGTTACCTCTATGCCGCCTGGCGCATCTCCTTGGGCGAACTGCCCTACCGCGATTTTCTAACCCCCCAACTACCCGTGTTC
>JAWLEV010000035.1:0-26908 GCA_041685915.1 Anaerolineae bacterium
CCGACGGCAATGGGGTCGCCACGGCCCAGTTCGAGGCCCAGGAACCCTGGGCGCCCCTGATGGCATTCGCCGAGACCTCAAAAAGCACCGGCGCGGTGACGAATCAATGGTCCGACGGCATAAGCCTTTGGGATTTTGGACTGCAAAGCGAACCTGCAAAGTCCGAGTACAAAGCATATACTCACACAGATCGCGATATCTATCGACCGGGCCAGACCGTCTATTTCAAAGGCATCCTGCGGGACGAGGAAGACGCGCGCTATGATCTTCCGCCAGACAGAAGCAGCGTGGAGATGATCGTGCTCGATGGACAGGGAAGAGAGATATGGCGCGAAACCATGAAGACGAGCACCATGGGAACCCTATATGGCGAAATTCCCCTGAGCAAAGAGGCTTCATTGGGAGAGTATCGCATCCAGGCTCTTTATAAAGAACAGGTCACCAGCACGCAGTTCCAGGTCGCCGAGTATCGCCGGCCGGAATTCCAGGTCGAGGTAGAGGCCGACCAGGCCGATTACATACAGGGAGACACGATACAGGCGACGGCCAAGGCGGATTACTTTTTCGGAGGACCGCTGAACGACGCTTCGGTAACCTGGCGCGTGATGCGCCGTCCCTATACCTTTGACCGATGGGAGGGAAAGGAGCACTATAGCTTCCAGGAATGGGACTATGAGGACAGACGTTTCAACCTGGGGCCTCATGGTGAGCTGATCACCGAGGGAAAGGGTGCCACCGATGCTCAGGGCGAGTTCACCTTTACACTGCCCGCAGATATCGAAGATGAGAAACAGAGCCAGTTATACACTCTGGAGGTCTCCGTTGTCGATCTCAACAACCAGGAGGTCAGCGCCCGCACCAGCGTCATCGTCCACATGGGCACCTTCTACATCGGATTGGCCGCAGATCGCTACGTTGGCACCGCCGGCGAGGAACGGACGGTGCGCGCGCTCACCGTGGATATCCACGGTGAACCGGTCGCGGAGCAGGATCTCACCCTCGTCTTTTACAAACACGAATGGTACAGTGTAAAAGAGGAAGCAGAGGACGGACGCGCTTACTGGACGAACAAGACACGCGACACGCCGGTGGTCACACACACGGTAACGACGGATAAGGAAGGCCAGGCCCTTGTCCCCTTTACTCCACCCGAAGGCGGTACCTACAAGGTGTTGGCCTCCGGTCTGGATGAGTACGAGAACGAGGTGCGCAGTACCCTTTACCTGTGGGTGAGCGGTACAGGATACATCAACTGGGGCCAGGAGAACACCGACAGGATCGAACTGATAGCGGATAAAGAGGACTACAAGCCGGGAGAGACGGCCCACGTCCTCGTTCCCTCTCCCTATCAGGAGACAGTCAAGGGATTACTGACCATCGAGCGCGGGAGCATACTGGAACACCAGGTCATCGAACTGGAGGGGAACAGCGAGCAGATAGAGATACCCATCCAGCCCGAACACGCTCCCAACATCTATGTCTCCATTGTCCTCATGAAAGGTATGGAGGATGATGAGACACCAGCCTCCTTCAAGATGGGACTCGTCATGCTGCCCGTATCGACAGAGCACCGGGAACTCCAGATAGATATACGTCCCGACCGCTCCAATACCTACAAACCAGGAGAACAGGTCACTTACGATATACAGGTCAAAGATCATCGAGGAAGAGGCATACAGGCAGAACTCTCCCTGCAACTCGTCGACCTGGCTATCGAGAGCCTGGTGCGAAAAAGTCAGCCGGACATCGTGGAAGCCTTTTATCGTGAACGGGGGCTCTCCATAAGGACCTCAACCTCCCTGGCCCGCTCCGTCGACCGGTACAACCTGGAGCGCCCGACCGAGGGCAAGGGGGGTGGAGGAGGAGAGCCGGGAAGCACCGTGCGAGAGGATTTCCCCGACACAGCCTTTTGGGATCCCGTCGTAGAGACCGATAGGGAGGGTAAAGCGACGGTCACCGTGGATCTTCCCGATACCCTGACCACGTGGCGCCTGACGGCACAGGCGGTAACAAAAGAGACCCAGGTAGGCAAGGCTCACGCTGATATCATCAGTACCCTGGACGTCATGATTCGTCCCGCCGTCCCTCGCTTCTTTGTCATCGGTGATCAACCCATCCTCGGCGCCGCGATCCATAACAACACGGCACGGGATCTGCAGATGACGACCACTTTGGAGGCGGACGGTCTCAAGATAGACGAGCCAGAACAGACTATCAGAGTACCGGCCCGGGGCCGGAAAACGGTCTCCTGGCCTGTGCGTGTCGAGGCGGTGGAGAAAGCGAACCTGCAGTTCAACGTCCAGGGAGGAACGTACTCGGACGCCATGAGGCTATCCCTGCCCGTCCATCACATGAGCACACCAGAGGTCGTGGGGACCGCCGGCCAGGTGGAAGACGAGTTGATAGAACTGGTGCGGGTGCCCCAAGAGGCCGATGAGGAGCGGGGAGAACTGAGAATACAACTGGATCCCTCTCTGGCAGCGGGCATGCGTGAGGGGCTCGAATACCTGCGCACCTTCCCCTATGAATGCATCGAGCAGACGGTAAGCAGGTTCCTGCCCAATGTAGTCACCTATCGGACCCTGCGCGAGTTGGGCATCGAGTCTACGGAACTACGAACCCAACTTCCTCAGCAGGTGGGAGTCTCCCTGCAACGCATCTACACCACACAGAACCCGGATGGCGGATGGGGCTGGTGGAAAAACGACGACAGCTCTCCCATCCTGACCAGTTACGTCCTGCTGGGATTGATAGAGGCCCGTCGAGGGGACTTTGTCGTGGACAAAGAGGTCACCGACAAGGCTGTCAACTACCTCCAAGAATGGCTGAATGAAAGGACCAGAGACACCCAGGCCTATTGGGATCAGCGCGCCACGGTGTTATACGCCTTGGCCGAGGCCGACGACGGCGATCTGGGCCGCAGCGTGACCCTCTTTGAGAAACGCGACAAGCTGTCACTCTATAGCCGGGCCTATCTGGCCATGACATTCCACCTCCTTGACCCGGAGGAAGAAAGCCGACCAAACACCCTCGTCAACGAACTGGTTGACGAGGCCGTCGTGAGCGCCACCGGCGCCCATTGGGAAGAGGATCAACGTATTGGACTATCCATGAACACGGACACCCGCACCCATGCCATCGTCCTGCGGGCACTGGCCCGTCTCCAACCTGAAAACGAATTGCTGCCTATGGCCGTGCGATGGCTGATGACCGCCCGTCGGAGCGGCCGCTGGGAGACGACTCAGGAGAACGTGTGGTCCATCCTGGCCCTGACGGACTATATGACGGCCACGGAGGAACTCGAAGGGAACTATACCTATACGTTAAAGGTAAACGATGAACAAAAGGCCAGCGAAAAGGTCACCCCAAAAAGACTGGATACGCCGATCCATCGCCAGATCCCTATAAAAGATCTGCGAAAGGACATGGATAACCTCATCGAGATCGAACGGCACACGACGGAAGACCAAGAGGACAGAGGAAAACTCTACTATAGCGCCTTCCTGCGCTACTTTTTGCCCGCCGAGGAGATCGAGGCTCTCAACCGCGGGATTATCGTGCACCGCCAGTACCTGCTTGAGGATTCCCAGGAGGCGACGGCGCGGGCTGAGGTCAACGCCGCGCTGGAGGTCAAACTGACTCTCATCGCCCCGAACGACCTCCATTATCTTGTGCTGGAGGATCCCCTCCCAGCGGGATGTGAGGCCATCGACGCCAGCCTGGAGACGAGCCGCAGCGCCGAGGAGGTTGCCGGGTTGGAGCGCGTGCAGGAAGAAGAAAAACAGGAATACTGGCCTTCTTGGCACCGCCCCTGGCCCACCCATGCCGAACTGCGCGATGAGAAGACCGTACTCTTTGTCGATCACCTGCCTCGGGGCACCTACGAGTATACATATCGCATACGCTGCAGCACACCCGGCGAGTTTCAGGTGATGCCAGTCAACGCCTACGAGATGTACGAGCCCGATATCTTTGGAAGATCCGCAGGCAGCCGTTTCACCATCAAGGCCGCGGACTGATCACAAACGGGCTCCCTCGAACGAGGGAGCCCGCAACGTTCATATAATGGAGAGAATCTCTGCACGGAAGGAATGTCTCAAAAAGACATCTTTACATACCAAACAGCTCCGGGTAGTTGTTGCTGAGATAGGAGCCGATAAAAGCCATGGCGTTGATCACCCCATGCAGAAAAATAGAGGGCCAGAGGGAACCGCTATACGTGTAGACAAAAGCGAGCACCATCCCCATCAGGAATATGGGCAGGAACACGCCGGGAGAAAGGTGCACCAGAGCAAAAAGCAGCGACGAGGCGATCATTCCCCATACCGTCCCCCAACGGCCGCGCAGACCGGCATAGAAAAAGCCCCGAAAAAATATCTCTTCTGCGACGGGAGCAACCACACTGCCCAAGAATAGGGCCAGCATCAAACCCCGTATCCCACCCCCAAAGAGGGGCAGAAAATCTGGCTGGGCTGCCCATCCCAATCGTCTTCTCAGCAACTCCCACAAAAAGTTTATGAGCAGGATCAAGACGAGACCAAAGAAAAAGAGCGCCGCCGAGATCAGCCACGGAGAGCAGCGCAGCCCCACACTTTGCCAATCCCTATCATACTTTTTCAGACCCCACCACCACACGGGAGGAAGGAGAAGGATTTCCAGAGAAAAGACCAATAATACGGGCATCCCGGACGAAAGCGAATCTGTCAGATCTATGTCAAGGAGATTCAGTAACCCCATCACACCGCTCAATCCCAAAGCGATCAAACACAGTGCAGCGATGCTCGCATAGACCATATCCCGCAATGTCCAGGGCACGCCCTGTTGCCGCTCAAGTTTCAACTTCATCGTATCCCGCTCACTCTCTCGCCGCCAACTCCAGGGCATTCCCGGCAAAGATCCGCTCCAGAACCCTGTCCGGCAGTCCCAGGGAGCGCAAAAGGACCTCACGTTGGTCATCGAAACAATCCCGACCATGAAGCAAACGGTCGGAGAACTCGAGAAGGAATCCCTTTGCAAAACCTGGATCCCGGGTCAGGGCATTGAGCCCCGAATTGGCCGATAGGTCGGCACAAAGATTGGGATATCGCCGCAGCACCTCCACCACTTTGCCTTCCCCCACAATCTTGCCCTCAGGATAGGCAACCTGATCAAATCGATCGTCTGCCGAGATGTGCGCCCAAAAGCCCGGCCCATGACCGATAAAAACCGTCTCGGGACAGGCATACACGGCGCGCTCAAAGGCCTCCATGCCTCCCCCATACCACCAGTTCGGACGCGGATAGGCGCGACCCGTGTCCAGGGGATAGTCCAGATGCACGGTGACGGGAAGACCCAATTCTCCACAATAGCGAAACATGCGCAGGGCATCGGGGCTATCGTACATCATGCGCAACTTTAACTCCCCACAAAGTTCCACTCCATATATCTCCACGGCGGCGCGCAGGCGGTCTAGGGCATCGGGGCGCCGCGGATCCGGCGCATAGCCAAGGACAAATCTTTCCGGCGCCTGCTCTTTATAATGCAAGCACCGTGCAAAGGGGATCGGCCCCCCGTCACCACGCAGTGAGGTATAGCTGTAACTCGGTACTGGATCGTACTCGTCCTCCGGTGCCTCCCAACTCAAGAGCCACGTTTTATCGATATGGCACGAGGCCATATTCTCCAGAAAAGCAGAGAGGTCATGCCCGTGCCAGTCGGGATGGTTGTGAGCATCGATGATCATGCCTACCTCCTATGTTTACGACGTCGGAATAATGGGAGCCGCCACGTCCTCAGTCGACGAAATGCCAGGCGCCGAGATCGGGCGGATTGCCCTCGTCCCCCTCCAACAGATCCTCATAATGCTCTGCGACCTTGCGATAAGCACAAGCATGTTGCTCTACGATCCGCGGCCTGTAACGCTTGAACCAGGGAATGCTATAGAGCCGCGCGCTGATGCCCTCGCTCACCGGCAGACTGCCCGCAGGTTGGCGGACATCTCGATGAGCCTGCGCGACGCGGGTCGGCTTGCCGTGGCCATACACGTCGCACGTCTGCAGCAGAGGATGGAGGTGCAGGGGCCTGTTGGCACCGGGCTGGCAGGAGGAACCCTCCGCACGAACGGCCTCGGCAAAGCGGGTGACGGACAATCCTTCCACCTCCTCGGGGCAATAAAGACCCCGCGCGGCGTACCATCCCGCCATGTTACTGGAGGAATCGGGCGGTACGCGATGCGCCTTTATCCCTGGAACATCCTCCAAGAGGTCCCAAAAATAGTTCATGGCCCGTCGGATCTCCTCACAGCGCTCATCATAGTACTTGAGTTGTATCCGCCCCACTGCCGAACTGAGCTGGTGCATGCGATATTTATAGCCACCCAGGGGCAGGCCGCGAAAGGGACGCAGCGATTCCGTCTCTATGCGATGATCGTATCGGCCATAGTGGGCAAAAGCCACCGCCCTCTCGTACGCCTCCCGATCGTCGGTCACCACCATGCCCCCCTCCCCCGTGGCAAAGGACTTGCCACTCATGAGGGACATGGCCGCCACGTCCCCCAAGGTCCCCAGTTTCTGTCCCTTGTATAATCCTCCCTGGGCGTGAGATACGTCCTCGATCACTTTCAGATCATGCCGATGGGCGATCTCCATGATCGGATCCATGTCTGCCGGATGGCCCAGATAATGGACCACCATGATGGCCTTGGTGTATTCGGTGATGTGCCGCTCGATGTCATCGGGATCGATACACAGCGTCTCAGGATCTATCTCGGCAAAGACGATCGTGGCCCCCAGGGAAAACGCGGGCAGCGCCGAGGCCCAATACGTCACGCTGGGGCAGATCAACTCGTCCCCGACACCCAACCCGCAGCCGAACATGGCGCTATGCACGGCCGCCGTGCCCGAACTCACACCCAGGGCGTACTCTGTGCCCTGCCAGGCGGCGAACTCTTTTTCGAACTGCATCGTCACATCCGTGCCCGACATGGCCCCTCGGCGGAGCACATCCAATACAGCTTCCTCATCTTCGGCCGTGATAGGTGGCCAATCGAATGCCCCTTCTGAATCACCCTTTACAGCCTTGGGCCCTCCGTGGATGGCAAGTTCGCCGCTTACCATGCTTCCCCCTTTATCTATTGATGTGCAGATTATTCAGCGGTTTACCAGTTCGTGTACGATCCGTCACGGCGACGCAGATGCGAGGCCTCCCACATCTCAAACTCTTGTTCGGAAGCCAACTCTTCATCAAAGTCCACACCCAGCCCGGGACCGTCGGGCACCGGATAGCAGTTGCCCTCAAGGGTCAACTGAACAGGAAACAGATCGGGAGCCAGATCTCGATCCTCGGTGGGAGTGGCCCGCGCCTCCAACCAGGCAAAGTTGGACACCGCTGCCCCCAGATGCACACTCGCCGCCGTACAGACGGGACCCAGTGGATTGTGGGGCATGAGATCTATATAGTGGGCCTCGGCCCAGCCAGCGACCTTTTTGGCCTCGGTCAGCCCCCCCACGTTACACACGTCAACGCGGGCAAAATTAGTGATGCCCCGCTCGATATAGGGCAAGAACTGCCACTTGCTGGCGAATTCCTCCCCGATGGCAAGGGGCACGTCTGTCATACGGCGCAGCGCCTCATAGGCCTCCGATGTCTCATCCCGGATGGGCTCTTCCAGGAAATCGAGGGTACCCTGGGGCATCCGTTGACAGAAGGAGGCCGCCTCAGATACTGTTAAACGATGATGATACTCTACACCCAACACCGGGCCCGAGCCCACGTCTTCCCGCAGCCTCGTCATCCACCGCGCCGTCAAAGGAATCGACTCCCGGGGCTCAAAGAGTCGAGGATCCTCATACGGTGGTCTGGCCAACCCAATGCGAATGGCAGGCCAATCGTTTTCCAAAAGCAACTCCACACCTTCCAGTACCTCTTCATAGGTGCTCCCTCCCGTGGTGGCAAAGCACGGCACGACATCGCGATGTTTGCCTCCCAACAACTGGTACACGGGCACACCTAACGCTTTACCAGCGATGTCATAGAGGGCGATATCGATGGCCGAGATGGCTGCTGTTAGTACGCGCCCACCCTCGAAATACTGGCTGCGATACATCTCTTGCCACAGCGCTCCCCTGCGCATGGGGTCCCGACCGATGAGCCAGTTGGCATAGTGTTTCACAGCCCCTTCCATCGCCAGTTCGCGACCGGACAGGCCTCCCTCACCCAGGCCATAGATCCCCTCGTCGGTTTCCACTTTGACAACGAACTGGTTTCTGTGTCCCACCCATACGGGATAGCACTTGATAGCTGTGATCTCCATAATTCTCCTTCAGACAAACTAATCAAAATGTCCATACTGTACTAACTTGATCAAGGTGACGGCGTCTGGGGAATCATTAGCAGTTGCCCGGAACTGAGAGCGTTGGGATCTTCCAGTTCGTTCAACACGACCAGATCTTGTACCGAGACCCCAAACTCGTCGGCGATCGTTTGCAGCGTGTCCCCTCGTTCCACGCGATACATGGACGACGTGGGAATGGGAGTGGATGTGGGGATGGGACGTGGCGTCGCCGTGGGCACGGGCGTGGGAGGGTGCTCCAATATATAGGCTGCCCGCTCCTCCGCAGCAGCATAGAGTCCCACATGGGATCCCGCGCGCACCACACAGTTGCGATAGGCATC
Organism: Anaerolineae bacterium; assembly: GCA_041685915.1. Lineage (GTDB taxonomy): Bacteria > Chloroflexota > Anaerolineae > UBA1429 > UBA1429 > JAWLEV01. The sequence continues at coordinate 8,653 of JAWLEV010000035.1, forward strand.
TCGCGCGGCCGATATCTCGCCCACCAACTCATACGTCAAGGCCTTGAGAGCATAAGGCGCAGCCTCGTCGGGATCCAGGGAGATGGCCTGATCATAGAAAGACAGAGCCCCCTGGATATCATGATGCCGGGCATGAACGACGCCCAGGGCGCAATAGGCCACGGGGTCATAGGGATCGAGTGCCAGAGCCTGAGAAAAAGCCTCGACGGCCGCCGGCCATTCGCGCTGGGTGATCTTTACGTTGCCTATACCTATCCAGGCCCTGGCATTGGGCTTCAGATCATTGGAGGCCTCGTACTCCTTCAGTGCCAGATCGGGGCGATCAAGCCGCAACAACGCCGTGCCAAAATGATTATGCAACGCCGGAAGGTCACCCTGAGCAAAGAGGTCGCTGTTCATCACGTGATGGAACTGCCCCGCAGCCAGCCGCGGCCGGCCAACGGCAAGACAAGCGAACCCCGTAGAGAGGGGCGCCACAACCTCCTGCGCAAAGACCTCTCTCTCAGAAGCCTCTCTAGCAGATAGCACCAGAGTATCCTGGGTGACCATGAGAAGCATAAGGTTGAAGGAATCGAGGGTGATATCGGTCTGATTGCCGCTGAGCACCGTAATCGCGTACGCGGCGTCACCCGTTGTCCCATCTTCTGATCCCCAGACGACCACGTGTCCGCCCATGCTTTCTCCCCAGGCTTTGACCTGGCTGGCGGACACGAAAGGATGTCTGACGTGCCGTACCGTGGTATAAGTATCCAACCCCATACGCGCCAGGGTATCGCCGACCCTTTTCTCGATGATCCGTGCCTCACGTGTGGCCTCGGAGGATTGATCTACCGGAGCGACCAGAACGCCCACCTTCCCCGCTTCCACCTGTGTATCCTTGATCTCTGCTATGGCACGCTGCGTATTTCGTAGCCAAAACACGCCAGAGACGCCGACAGATCCCAGATTGACCAGCAGCACAATACCAGCCACCAGGTGCCACGTGGAACGACCGTGACGAAAGGTCAGATAAGCCGCGCAACCGGCACTCAAAGCCAGCACGATATAGGTTATCCCCAGGCGCGTGTACTCCAGGTTAAAGACGGCCATCCCTTTGACCATGATTCCTACCAGGTACAGGGCAGGCCCCAAAAGGGCCAGGAACCATAAACTTGTATCCAGAATACGTTTCCTTTGCAAGCGTCCTCCCTCACATAACCTCATCATTATAGACCGGAGCCCATGAATATGTCTCGGGCCTTACCACGGGCTCCGCGATGAATCGCGCCATTCCTCAAAAGCCCAAACGCCACCGATCAAAATCAGGGGTAAGCATCGGTGGGCTCGGTAGAAGGAGTGGGGGATTCATGAGGATAGTCTCCATCCGTTGGCGTCGCCGTCGGCAGCACCGGCGTCTCTGTGCCCGGATACCCAGTCGGCTCCGGCGTGTCCGTCGGCGACACCGGTGTATCTGTCGCCTCCACGGTCTCCGTCGGCGTCGGCTGTACAGACGTATCCGTCGGTGTGGACGTAGGCCCCGTGGGCGTCGCTGTTGGCCAGACAGGCTGCGGAGTCGGGGTGGCCGTCGCGACAGGGATCACACCCGGGTCTCCTCGCCTCAGAGAGGGACGCACGAGAGTAAAACACGGGGGCTCAACATAGTCGAGCTCCATGACCTCACCACGCTCCTTTTCACGCCCCTGCACGACGAGCACCTGCCAGAGGTAACGACCGGGGTAAAGGGTCGCCGACGTGACACGCTCCTGCTTCTCCTTGTACCAGCCATAGGCCTCTGGCTCGGCCTCCGGATCATCGGGCCATATCTGCAGTTCGAACCATTCGTCCTCATCCAATTCCTGCTCCCAGGCCCACACCAGATCGATAACCGTGCCCAACGTTTCGTCGGGTGGTGCCAACAGGGCCGGTCCCGGCGGCAAGGCGGGGGTTGCTTCAGTCTCGATAACCGCTTCCTCCGTAGACGTCACCTCAGACTCTGCCAGGGGTGTACTGGGAACAGGTGTGGCCGTATCTGCTTTCTGCGGTGCGATAGTCCCTTCCTCTGCTGTGGGTGAAGGAGCAAGCACAGTTTCTTCGCATCCTCCCAAGATCAACACTGCGACCAACGAGATCAAGAGAACCGTCGTGCGTCTGCTCATGCTCCGCTCCCACCTCCGCATATACATTCCATACACGCAATCGAAATCCCAAACGGGAATCCCTCCTGTAACATTGCCCGTATTATAAACAAAGCTCCCCCACTTTGCAATGTGGTTTTTCCCATGATTCGCTCGTTGCTCCGTGCTTTTGTTCATGTTATAATCGCCTCAATGCTGAGCAATTTACAGAGGAGGCAAGAATGTATCAGAAGGTCATCATCATTGGCAATCTGGGCAGCGATCCCGAGATGCGCTACACGCCCGACGGAACTCCCGTCACCAATTTCTCTGTGGCCACCAACCGCCGCTGGACCGATTCCGACGGACAAACCCAGGAACGCACCGTGTGGTTCCGCGTCACCGCCTGGCGACGACTGGCCGAAACCTGTAACCAGTACCTTTCCAAGGGACGCCAGGTCTTTGTCGAGGGCCGACTGCGCACCCCCGAGCCATATCAGGGACGCGATGGCCAGTGGCGTGCCTCGCTAGAAGTGACGGCACGGAATGTGCGCTTCCTCGGCGGGCGCGGTCAGGCTGCCGAAGAAGCCTTCCCCGAAGGCCCGAAGGAAGAGGCTCCTCCACCCATCACCGACGAGGAAGAGATCCCCTTCTAGGGTATCTCAAAAGCCCGCTGCCCCGCCCTCCCAAACCTATATGAGAGGGCATAAAAAAGTTGTAAAATAGGAGTTGCCCATGCAGCACGAGTTCGTGCTCTTGAATGCCTCGATTCATACCATGGATCCCTCGGTTCCCGTGGCCGAGGCCCTCGCCATACGTGGAGATCGCATCTTGGCCGTCGGATCGTCCCAGGACATGCTTGCTCTCTGTCCCAAAGCCGAGCGTCTCGATCTGGCACAGCGCGTTGTGTTACCGGGCTTTATAGACGCCCATGTACACTTTTCCTCCTACGGGTTGCTGCTCCAGCAGGTGGATCTTGCCGAGGCCCGCTCTTTGGACGAGGCTTTACAGCACATACAAAGCGCGGCACAGAAACTGGAAGGGAATCGATGGCTTCTGGGACGGGGCTGGAACCACAACGAGTGGCCAGAGCCCGTTCAGCCCACGCGGGAGGATCTGGACAGTGTAGTGGGTCGCGTTCCTGTGGCTCTCTCCTCCAAGGACGGGCATGCATTGTGGGTCAACTCCCGGGCCCTGCAGATGGCGGGCATCCGCCCCTCCACACCCAACCCTCCCGGGGGACAGATATTGCGTCACCCCGACGGAGAACCTTCGGGTATACTTACCGAAAAGGCCCAGGCGCTGATCAGGGAGCAGATCCCCGCACCAGACACCGAGACCATGGATCGGGCCATCCGGGCCGCCATGAAAGATGCGGCACAATTGGGGATCACGGGCATTCACAACTGCGAGGGCGCCGAAGCGCTGGCCGCCTTTCAACGATTGGAAAGCAGCGGCGACCTTGGCCTCCGAGTATGGCACATGATCCCCGTCGATGAACTGGCAGCAGCCTGCCAACTTGGCCTGCGAACGGGCTTTGGCAACGATCTGTTGCGCATCGGCCACGTCAAACTGTTTGCGGACGGCGCACTGGGCTCCGGTACGGCAGAGATGCTGACCCCCTACGAGGGCCGCTCAGACGAGTTTGGCGTGGCAGTTACGGAATCGGAGGAGATGTACGAGACCGTCTGCACCGCGGCCCGTGGGGGACTGCCTTGCGCCATTCATGCCATCGGGGACAGCGCCAACAGGCGCGTTCTCGATGTCTACGAGAGAGTCATACAGGAGGGGCTTCTGCCTCCTCTGCCCCAACGGATCGAACACGTACAACTCCTCTCTCCCCAAGACCTCCCCCGCCTGGCCCAACTTGGCGTGGTGGCTTCCATGCAACCCATTCACGCCATTCACGATATGGAAATGGCCGATCGTCACTGGGGCGAGCGCGCCCGCTGGAGTTATGCTTGGCAAAGCATCCGCGAGACGGGCGCCACATTGGCCTTTGGCACGGACTGCCCCGTGGAACCCCTCGACCCTCTAAAAGGACTTTATGCGGCCATCACACGACAGCGTCTCCATGGATATCCTCAGGGCGGTTGGTATCCGCAGGAAAAGCTGACCCTCGACCAGGCACTGTACGCCTACACGATGGGATCCGCCACGGCTTCTGGCGAAGCGCAGATAAAAGGCAGCCTTACTCCGGGAAAGATGGCCGATCTTGTCGTGCTGGAAGACGGCATCTATGAGCGTCCGGAAGAGAAACTCCTTACCACGTCCGTGTGCATGACCATCCTCGGGGGACGCATCGTCCACAAGACAAGTTGATCCCCTCCTCCTTGGATTTATCCCCATCTTTTTCTTTCCCGGAGGACTATGGTAGAATATATGTTCGGAGGTGAGCATATTGAGTATTATCGACATCCTGAGAGTCAGTTTTAACAAGGTCGCCAGAAAGTTGTGGCTGGCCGCGATACCTGTCCTTTTGGACATCTTTTTTTGGGCGGGTCCTAAATTATCCATCGCCCCCGTCGTTGAGCAGACGATCGATACCCTACGTGGCGCTATGGAGATGACCTCTCCACCCGGCAATCTGGATGCCAACGTTGCCGAGATGTTCGAGATGACCATAGAGATGCTGCGGAGCACGCTGGGAAGAACGAATCTCTTTGCCCTGCTGGCTTGGGGAAGATTGGGTGTGCCCAGCATCGCCGGTATCGAGCCCATCGATCCCAGTACGGACTGGGTCATCGAGCTATCCACCTACTGGCAGACGTTTCTCGCCCAACTCGTTATTGTGGCCCTGGGACTTTTGATCGCCTCCGCTTTTCTCGCCATGTTGGCACAGGAAACGCGCTATGAGCGCGTGGATGGAGAAAGGCTGCTGCGGCGCACTCCCTTGTATTGGCTATATCTGGGAATTATCGTTCTTCCCCTGAGCATCTTGGGACTCTTTGTGCTTGGCATCGGCCTTTTATTCGGACCTTTTGTGATCTTTGTGGGGGTGTTTCTCGTGTGGATGATGCTCTATCTGACGTTCATCCCACAGGCCGTGACCTTGTCCGAGGCGAACCCTTTTCAGGCCCTGATAAATTCTTTTACTGTCGTGCGTCTTAACTTTTGGCCCACGGTAGGACTCGTCTTGTTGAGCAATCTTATCAACGTGGGCCTGGGTTTTATCTGGGCTCGCCTGCTGTTGGGGTCTTCCTTGGGTACCGGCGTGGCCATCCTGGCCAACGCCTATGTGGGTACGGCCACTACGCTCGCTTTCTTTATCTTTTATCAAGATCGCTTTGCCGCCTGGCATGAGCTTTTGGAACAGCAAAGGAGTCAACAATAGGAATGTCTGATTTCCAGCAGAGTTACACTGCCGAAGACATCGAAGTTCTGGAGGGACTGGAGGCCGTAAGGCGCCGTCCCGGCATGTATATCGGTAGCACCGACAAGCGAGGTCTACATCACCTGGTATACGAGGTGGTGGATAATTCCATCGACGAGGCCCTGGCCGAATGCTGTGACCGCATCGAGGTCATCCTCCACAAGGACGGCTCCGTCACTGTGGAGGATAATGGACGGGGCATCCCCGTAGGAGAAGAAAAGAGTACGGGCAAGAACACCCTGGAGGTGGTACACACCGTCCTCCATGCAGGGGGCAAGTTCGGTGGCGGGGGATACAAGGTGGCCAGTGGCCTCCATGGCGTGGGCGTTTCGGCCGTCAACGCCTTGTCAGAGTACCTGGAGGTCACGGTGAAATACGATGGCAGACGCTACTCCCAGCGTTACGAGAGGGGTCGTCCTGTGACGGAGGTCGTAGACCACGGTAAAACCGAGGGGCATGGAACCCATACCCATTTTTTACCCGATACAGAGATCATGAACACCCTCGATTACAACTTTGACACGCTGAGCCAGCGCTTCCGGGAGATGGCCTTCCTCACCCGCAACATGACCATCCATCTTTTTGATGAGCGCGACGAGCGGGAGGCCAGCTTTCATTTTGAGGGTGGCATCAAATCCTTCACGCGGTATCTGAATCGAGACCGCGATACGCTGCATGAACCCTTTTACGTGGAAGGTGAGGTAGAGGACACGACCGTGGAGGTGGCCCTCCAGTACACGGACACCTATTCGGAATCGGTCTTTGCCTTTGCCAACAACATCAATACCGTGGACGGGGGCACCCACCTGACCGGCTTCCGCAGTGCCCTCACGCGCACGGTGAACGAGTATGCGCGAAGCAACAATGCCCTGAAAGAGAGCGAGGGGAACTTTTCAGGGCGGGACGTGAGAGAAGGGCTCACGGCCATCGTTAGCGTCAAGATGACGGATCCCCAGTTCGAAAGCCAGACCAAGGCCAAGCTGGGCAACGCCGAGGTGACAGGACAGGTGATAAGCGTCTTTGGCGAGGCCTTTGGCGCCTGGCTGGAGAACAACTCGAGGGCCACCAATACCATCATCCGTAAGGCCAAACGTGCGCGTCGCGCCCGCATGGCGGCGCGTCAGGCCAGGGACCTGGTCATGCGCAAGAGTGTCCTGGAAACCAGCACCCTGCCTGGTAAACTGGCCGATTGTTCCGAGGGCAAAGCCGAGCGCACGGAACTGTTCATTGTGGAGGGCGACTCGGCCGGCGGCTCGGCTAAACAGTGCCGCGACCGCCGCTTCCAGGCCATCCTCCCCCTGCGGGGGAAGATATTGAACGTGGAGAAGAAACGCATGGACCGCGCCCTCAAAAACAGAGAGATCAAGGCCCTCATCCAGGCCTTGGGCACGGGCATAGGCGAGCAGTTCGATCTGGATAACCTGCGCTACGGCAAAGTCATCATCATGACGGACGCCGACGTGGACGGTGCCCACATCATTACCCTGCTCCTGACCTTCTTTTACCGCTATATGGAGCCCCTTATCACGAATGGACACCTTTTCCTGGCCCAACCTCCCCTCTATAGGGTATCTACCTCGCGCAATACCCACTATGCGTACACGGAGGAGGAGAGAGCAGAGTTGCTGGCTAACTTGACCAGAAACGTGGAGACACAGCGCTACAAGGGTTTGGGGGAAATGAACCCGGAACAGCTATGGGAGACGACCATGGATCCCGAGGAGCGAACGCTGATTCAGGTGACCCTGGAGGACGCCGCTCTCACTGATCAGATATTCAACCGTCTCATGGGCAGCGCCGTCGCTCCCCGCCGCAAGTTTATCCAGACCCATGCCACAGAGGTGGAGAACCTGGATATCTGAAAAAGCCGACTTGCCAAGCGAGACACTCTGTGCAAAATAAAGCCATGGCATCTTCCGTTCTGTAGTTCAACTATGCAGGGGGTAAACCCCCTGCCAGAGGAGACTGAACCGATGAAAGTCATCGTCATCATGAACGACAGTTTGCGGCGCGATCACGTCAATGCCTATGGCATCCCCGCGCCCTGGCGTCGCCCGGGCCACGAGGATGAGCCCTTTATCGAAACCCCCAATCTGGACCGCCTGGCCCAGGAGTCGGCCCTCTTTGAGCGTTGCTATATCGCCTCCTACCCCACCGTCCCCAACCGACGCGACCTGTTCACCGGTCGCTGGGGCTTTTTAGAGACGGGATGGGAACCCCTCCGTTCCGACGACGTGCTCCTGGCAGAGGTACTGGGAGAGGCCGGCATCGTCACCCAACTCTTTTTTGACACCCTGCCCATGGGCAGCGACGGCTATGGCTTTCGCAGAGGATTCGACGGCTGGGATTGGATTCGAGGACAGCATGGCGATCAGTGGATCACCGCCCCCCACCCCATCGAGCTTCCTTGCCTGCCCCACCAGATCCGCGGAGATCTGCCCAAGATGCGCCGTATTCTGCGCAACAGTTTCTCCCGGCGCTACGAGCGCGACTATATGGCCCCCAAGACGATCCATGCCGCCATGGACTGGCTGGAGGACAATCATACCCACGAGGATTTCTTCCTGTGGGTGGACACATGGGATCCACACGAACCCTTTGATCCCCCGCCCTACGATTACGCCCGCTACGCCAATCCTACATATGATGGGCAAGAGATCATCTATCCCCAATATGGACGAACCGACTATCTCACCGAGGAAGAACTGAACGACATCCGCGCCCGCTACGCTGGTGAGGTCAGTATGGTGGACCGCAACGTGGGCTACCTGGTAGAAAAGATCCACGCCCTGGGCCTGGACGATGAGGCGCTGATCATCCACCTCTCAGATCACGGCTACCTCATGGGAGAACACGACCTCCTTGGCAAGCCGGGCGATCTGCTGGGCAATCTCTACGAGCCTTCCTGCCACGTGGACATGATGATACGGCACCCCCAGGGCCTCGGTGCGGGTGAGCGCCTTTCCGCCCTGGTGCAGCCGCCCGACGTGATGCCCACCATCCTCGACTTTTTCGATGTGAACGTCCCCGACACGGTGCAGGGCCAATCGCTCCTCCCCTTGCTGCAGGGCGAGATGGACACCGTGCATCAGGCCACCATCTCCGGACGCTTTATCTATGAGCCCATGGAGGGCGTGTCCGACACCTCCGTCGAGTTCGATGGCATGGCCGGCGCCCGCAGCGAGGTGTGCGCCCGCACGGTGACCACCGAGCGCTGGAGCTACATCTGCGCCCCCTATGACATGCCATCGGAACTGTACGATCTTTGGGAGGATCCGACCCAGACCGAAAACCTCATCGCGGAACGTCAAGACGTAGCGGAAAAGATGCACAGCATCCTCATCCAGTTCCTGGAGGAGCACGGGGCGCCGGAGGGGGGCATTGAGCCCTTCCGAACCGATGGAGGCGCGACACGAACCGCCGACGAGACAACCACTATACGCAGAGACAGCACGCTATACGTCTTCCGAGACAATGAGGGCAGATGGCTGGCCACGCCAGACAGAGAGCAGGCCGAAACCTATATCACCGACGATTTCGAGGATCAAGAGATAAGAATCATGACCCTAGAGGAACTGTATACGCTGGACTCTCGCGCCTGTGTGAGAGCCCGCGCCCAGTACTACAGGGCGGCCGACCTCATGTCCGGTACGCCACGGGGCACCGTGATCTAGTACAGTATACCTTCCGCGTAGCAGATCAGGAGACGACATGCGATATCGAACACTTGGCAGGACGGGTCTAAAAGTATCGGAGGTGGGCGTCGGCGGCGCCCAGTTCGGTATCCCCAACTATATGGGGAGATGGGATCCCTTTTCCGAGGAGGCGCAGCGCGCCACGACAGCCACCATTCACCGCGCTTTGGAACTGGGATACAACTATTTCGATACCGCGCCGGCCTACGGCGACGGCCGCAGCGAGGAGATGGTGGGCAACGCGCTCAAGGGACACCGTGATGACGCCGTCCTGGCCACCAAGATCAGCGGTGGAGAGGGGCGCTGGTCATCGCCCACGGCCATTCGCCAGAGCGTGGAGGACAGCCTGCGCCGGCTGCAGACGGACGTCATCGACGTGATCCAGTTCCATGGGGGATGGCACAACAAGGGAGAAGACGACGAGATACTCAATCAGGGAGGGCTGGATACGCTACGGGAGTTGCGGGAGGAAGGAAAAGTGCGCTTCCTGGGGTTCACCTGTGAGGGGCCCTCGGGCGGCGTGGAGAGACTCATCGCCACCGGCGCCTTTGACGTGATGCAGGTGCGCTATAACCTCATGTATCAACACCCCTCCGATTTCGAGAACGACGAGGGTATCGTCCGCGAGGCAGAGGCACAGGAGATGGGCGTGGTGCTCATGCGCCCCATGACCAGCGGCATCTTTCAGCGACTGATGGCCGAACATTTTCCCCAGATACCGTCGCTGGAGGTGGGAGAACTCTTGCTGAACTATGTGCTCTCCGATCCCTATGTGGACGTGGCCCTCATCGGTATGCGCCAGCCCCGCTTTGTGGAGATCAACAATACCATCTCCGATGATGTGGAGGCCAGGATCGATCTGGAGGCACTGCATTATCGTTTCGCTGATTGAGAATCCTCAGTAGGAACTGCAAGCCATATTATCATATAAGAAGTGGTAAGGAGGACATCTTGGCCAAGAAAAAAATAGCCGCCATCGTCACCGAGTACCGTCCGCGTTCCCACGCCGACGTCATCGTGGGCAAATTCCTGCGCGGCTTTCCCACCGACGAGGGACTCCATCCGCCCCGTGTGGAGATCGTCTCCATGTATCTCGATCAGATCAACGAGGACGATACGGGCGTGGAGACGGCGAGAGCGTTCGACGTGCCCATCTATCCCAGCATCCGTAGCGCCCTCACCCTGGGCGGCGAGGATCCGGCCGTGGACGCCACACTCGTCATCGGCGAGCATGGCGATTACCCGCTGAATGAGAAGGGACAAAAGCTCTACCCACGCCGCCACTTTTTCGAGCAGGTGGCCGGCACGCTCAGCTCTGCGGAGAAGAGCGTCCCCGTCTTCAGCGACAAGCACCTGTCCTACAACTGGCACGACGCCAAATGGATGTATGATCGCGCCAGGGAACTCCATATCCCCTTTATGGCCGGGTCGTCCCTGCCCGTCTGCTGGAGGCGACCGTATCTGGAATATCCTCTGGGAACGCCCCTGGACGCGGCGGTGGCCATAGGATACGGCCCCACAGAATCCTACGGCTTCCACGCCCTGGAGACCCTGCAGTGCATGGTGGAGCGCCGACGGGGAGGCGAGACGGGGGTGGAAAGCGTTCAGTGCCTGGAGGGAGAGGCCGTGTGGCAGTGGCTGGACGAAAACCCGCGACACGCCATCCTCGCTGAGGCAGCAGGAGAGGCTATAGAGGAAACCGAGGGTCCCTGGGAAAGGGCGTCCGAACTGGTGGAGGCGCCTGTGGCCTTTCTCGTCACCTATCGGGACGGCCTGACCGCCGCTGTGCTCATGCTAAATGGCTACAGCAGGAGTTTTGCCTTCGCGGGCCGGTCCGAGGGCACGGTGGAGACCTGTGAATTTCGCCTCCAAAGCGGCGGCCCTCACGGGCACTTTAGCTACCTGAGCCTGAACGTCGAGGAGATGTTCCTAACGGGACAGCCCACCTACCCTGTGGAACGCACCCTGCTCACCACCGGTATCCTGGCCACGGCCATGGCCTCGCGTCACCACGATCACGTCGAATTGTACACGCCCCACCTGGCCATCGAATATGAGCCTGCCGAGAGTGTGCCCTTCCGTCCCACAGGCCCCGAACCCTCGGGCGCCACATTGGATCCCTGGCCCCCGGAGAAATCTTAAAGTCTGGCATTTGAGGTGCCTGGCATTTGACAGGAGTATATTCACTATGAATCATCGTGAGCGCGTGTTGACCACCTTACAACATGAGGAACCCGATCGCGTCCCCCGTTGGGCCAATCTCACCCCGGGTGTGCTCGACGAATTTCGCAAACGCACCGGCCATCAGGATCCAACAGAGTACTGGAATTGGGACATAGCCAGCGTGGGCTTTCGTCGCCCCGATCCGCTGCCCGACCTAGAGGAGCGCTTTGGGCAGTACTTTGAGCATCTTGACGTGGAATGGAGCCTGGAGTGGTCCAATCCCTTCCATTCCGAGTGGGGCGTGGCCATGCGGCCCGCCCATCTCCACCACCTGTCCGCGCCCCTCTCGCCCATGCGCGACTTTTCCTCCGTGGACGAGATAGAGCGCTATCCATTTCCCGACTATGTGGGCGAGTGGCGCCACGAGCATCTGGAAAGGGAGGTTCAGGAACTCCAGGATTCCGGGTATCCCGTCAGTGCCCACCTGGGCTGGATCTTTCAGACCGCCTGGACGCTGCGCTCGGAGGTCAAACTGTTCGAGGATTTTTATGTCAATAAAGAGTTCGCCGACGCCCTCCTCACCCACATCACCGACACCCGCATCGCCCAGGCAGTCCGCTTTGCCAAGGCGGGGGTGGACATGATCGCCATGAACGACGACGTGGGCAGCCAGAAAAGCATGATACTCGGCCCCGATATGTGGAGGGAATGGCTCAAGCCCCGCATGGCCTCCGTCATCGAGGCCATCAAGAACGTGGATCCCGACATCCATTTCCGCTATCATTCCGATGGTTACTATATGCCCATCATACCCGATCTGATCGAGATCGGCGTCTCCTCCCTCATCACGGTGCAGGCGGAGAGCATGGACATCTATGATGTCAAGCGGCGCTTTGGCGAGCGCATCGCCATGGAGGGTACCATCGGTCTCCAGCGCGATTTGAAGCATGGCACGCCCGACGACATCCGACGCATGGTCCGGGAGCAATGCCAGGGTCTCATGCCGGGCGGTGGCTGGATCGCCTCACCGGGCAACGGGGTGACGCCTGACATCCCCTATGAGAACCTGGCTGCGGTCTTTGAGGCTCTGGATCGGTATGGACACTATTAGCGGGATAGGGTTAGGCCTCGTCCCGCCGCGACACCTTTCCTCACCGCAAACAGCTGATATTGGCTTATCTGCCAGCAGCGCCTGTTTGCGCAGTGCAAAGAGAGGACAATTTGATGTATTTCGATATATAGAGGGAAAAAGATGGAATACGAGACGGTAATCGGCATGGAGGTTCATGCTCAACTCCTCACCAAATCCAAAATGTTCTGTGGCTGCGCCGCGGACTATGCTGCCGCCCCGCCCAACACGCGGGTATGTCCCGTATGCCTCAGCATGCCTGGCGCACTGCCGGTCATCAACCAGGCCGCTGTCGAGGCTACGATATTGACTGGCTTGGCCCTCCACTGCGACATTCCCGAATTCAGCAAATTCGACCGCAAGAACTATCCCTACCCCGATCTGCCCAAGGGATATCAGATCTCCCAATACGACTTTCCCCTCTGTGTCGACGGCCACCTGGATATCACATCCGACGGAGAGAAAAAAAGCATAGGCATCCGCCGCGTACACCTGGAAGAGGACACGGCCAAACTAATACACGAGCACGACAGCAGCCTGATAGACTTTAACCGTGCCGGGGTCCCCCTCATGGAGATCGTTTCCGAGGCGGACATGACCAACGCCGACGAGGCCCACGATTACCTCACCAAGCTGCGCACCATCCTGCGCTACCTGGGCGTGAGCACGGGGAATATGGCTGAGGGGGCCATGCGCTGCGAGGCCAATGTCTCCATTCATCCTGTGGGGGCGGCGGAATTCGGCACCAAAGTGGAGGTGAAAAACCTCAACTCCTTCCGCGCCGTGCGTCAGGCCATCGCCTACGAGATCGAGCGCCAGGCCGGACTTTTGGCAAAGGGAGAAGGGGTGCAACAGGTGACCATGGGCTGGGACGAGGCAGCGCACCGTACCGTGTTTCAGCGCTCCAAGGAATTCGCTGAGGACTATCGCTACTTTCCAGAGCCGGACCTGCCACCTCTGGACCTGGAAGATGATTTTGTGGAGCAGATTCGCGATTGCCTGCCCGAACTCCCCGACCAGAAACGAGACCGTTTCATCACCGCATACGGAATCAGGCCCGAGGATGCCGCCCTATTGGTGGAGGACAGGGATGTCGCCGACTATTTCGAGTCCACCCTCACGGCCGTGGAAAAGGACGTCCACCCCCAGACGGTGGCGAACTGGGTCGTGGGAGAGATATTCCGCCTGATGCACGAACACGATGTCGACGTCGACGAGCTAAGTATCGAGCCTCAACAACTGGCCGAACTTCTGAGCCTCTTGGCCGAGGATGCCATCAACGCTACGGTGGCCAAGGACGTCTTGGGCGAGATGTTCGAGACCGGCGAATCGCCAACGACCATCGTGGAGCGCGAGGGCCTGACCCAGATCAGCGATCAGGAAGAGTTGGAAACGATCGTGGAAAAAGTGCTCGACGAGAATCCCGACCCCCTACAACAATACCTGGAGGGCAAAGAGGCGGTGTTCGGCTTCTTTATCGGCCAGGTGATGCAGGCCACCCAGGGTCAAGCCAATGTGCAAATAGTCAGAAAGGTGTTGAGAAATGCATTGAATAGAAAAAGGGGAAATACGAATCAAGAATAGAACGGTAGATATCTTCTAACCCTTGCCTCATGTAGGGGACCCTAAAGAAGGTATCAACAAGTAAGCTTTTTAGAAAAGGAGGATTTTTGTCCCGTGAGCAAGACATCGGCTTATCAAGTAGCTTTGGAACAATTCGATAAGGCTATCGAATATATAGACATCAATCCTGACGTCACCCAGATTCTACGTCAGCCCAACCGCGAACTGACCGTTCATTTTCCCATCAAGATGGATGATGGATCAACAAAAGTATTCACAGGTCACCGCGTGCAGTACAACGACGCCTGTGGCCCGTACAAAGGTGGTATCCGGTATCATCCAGGGGTGAATCTTGACGAAGTCAAAGCCCTGGCCATGTGGATGGCCATCAAATGTGCCGTCGTGGGCATCCCTTACGGCGGAGCCAAGGGGGGTATCACATGCAATCCCAAAGAGATGTCTCAAGACGAACTGGAACGTCTCACACGTCGCTTCGCCATCGAGATATCCCCCATCATTGGCCCCAAGATCGACATACCTGCGCCCGATGTGAATACCGGCCAGCAGACCATGGCCTGGTTTTTGGACAGCATCAAGAGAAATAGTGCCGTCAAAAGTCCTGCTGTGATAACGGGAAAACCTTTGATCCTCGGGGGCTCGCTGGGCCGCACGGAAGCGACGGGACGTGGTGTGATGCTCACTGCCCTTGAGGCCCTCCAGAATATGGGTATGGAACCCCAGAACGCGACGGCCGTGATACAGGGGTATGGGAACGTCGGTTCGGTAAGCGCGTACCTTCTGGAGGAGCAGGGTGTAAGGGTCGTCGGCGTAAGCGATAGTCGTGGTGGCATTTACAGACCAGAAGGGCTGAACGCGCGCCAAGTCCTGAACTTTAAGCGGGAGAGCGGATCTGTAGTGGGGTATCCGGATACAGAGCGCATCACTAACGAGGAACTCTTGGAATTGCCCTGCAACATTCTGGTGCCAGCAGCGCTGGACGGGGTCATAGATGCCGATAATGCGGGACGAATCAAAGCCCGGGTCATTGTCGAGGGGGCTAACGGCCCTACCACACCGGCAGCAGACAGGATATTGGACGCGGCGGGCGTGTTGGTTATCCCCGATATCCTTGCAAATGCCGGCGGCGTCACGGTATCCTATCTCGAGTGGGTGCAAAACCTCCAATCGTATTATTGGAGCGAGGAAAGAGTCAATGCCCAACTCGCCGAAATCCTCATAGAGGCCTTTGCCCAGGTGTGGGCCATTGCAAAAGAAAATGAGGTGAATATGCGAATCGCGGCTTATATCAAAGCGATCGACCGCATCGCCAGGGCAACTACCATGCGCGGCATACAATAGTCAGTCCTTCTCATCATACAGACGAACACGTAGGTCGGATTGATAATCCGACCTACGCTGGTGTAAAGCCCCAAAACCAACTCGAACTATAAACAGACCTATCGAAGAGAGATCATGAATCCCATAGCATCCAAACAGAGACTGCTGACAGCCATTCAGCACCAGGAGGCAGACAGGGTGCCCGTTGGCCCGCATGTTCCGCCCGCCATGGTGGCACAGATGTCCGGCGAAGAATGGCAGGCGCTTCGGCAGCGCACCGACGTGACCATGTCTGTAGGTGCATTGAGCGACGTTGAGATATTCTGCGGCGCGGCGCGCAAGCGAATACGCCACATTGAGCGACAGGGAGACACGCTAACGGAGACGATTCAGACGCCCAAAGGCACGCTGACGGGAACGCAGCGCATCACTCGGGACGCCTCCTGGACCACGGAATACCTGGTCAAGACACAAGAGGACGCAGGGAAACTTCTCTCCATCCCCTACATCCCCCCCGACCCCGACGTCACGGCGTACTATGAATGGACGGAGAGAATTGGCGAGGAGGGCCTGGTGGCCCTCAGTATGCCTTCCCCTTTCCGCCTCGCATTGGGGATTTTTGGCTCCAAGAACCTCTACATGCAGATGGCAGATGATATAGAAATATTAGAGCAGATCGTGGCCGCCTTTGCTCCCCGCGTGGAGGACTATGTGGAGCGATGCTGTGACAAGGGCGTAAAGGGCTTTTGGATGGGTGGCTCCGAACACTGCGGTCCCGGCGTGGTGCATCCTCGCATCTTCAGTCAGCTCGTGACACGTTATGACAAAGAGATCGTCCGCGTCATGCACCAGCACGGCGCCATTGTCAACTATCATACCCACGGTAAACTGCACGCCATACTGGACGATATCGCAGAGATCGGCGTGGACATCATGAGTCCCATCGAGACAGGGCTCCGGGGTGACGTGACCCTGGCCGAGGTCAAGCAAAAGATTGGCGATCAAGTCTGCCTCAAGGGAAACCTGGATGACATGGCCTTCCTGATGCTAGAAGATGAGGAGACGATAAGGGAGGCGGCGCAACGGTGTATCGATGCGGCCGCCGAGGGCGGCGGGTATATCCTCAGCGGCACCGACGCGGGCATCTATCGTCCTGCCTGGGTGGAAGCCTTTCTCACACTGAGCGACGTGGCTCGGGAGAATCCCTATTGAGGCCAAAGCGCCAGCAGTCTGCATAGCGTGTCAAGAGAATTCGCCTCTCTTGCCCAACAGAGCACCGCTGAGAGCTCCGGTTTTCTGTAGCCTTTGTTGCACTTGACAGGCTTAACCTCATCTTGTATAAGAACGGCGGGGGAGTGGTAAATCATACCGAGCTGCTCTCAACATTTGGGTCTTTTACATTTTTTCTCCCTGATTTTGAAGAATAGGAGGTGGTGGTGGATACTCATACTGGGGTCTTTTACCCATGCACTGCAGCGGAAGAGACTCCTGTATCTTTTGTCTGCATGGTATCCCTAGGGAAGGAGGACGAAAGGGTGAAAAAGCCACGATAAAATCCGGCGACTGTGAAGTCATAGGACGCCTCTAGTCGTTTAAACGTGAAGGAACCATAGGCGCGCAAGGGAAGGCAAAATGTCTATCCGATCACCGTCCAGTTTGCTGAGCCGCAAGGCTCGAGAATCCACGAGGGAGGGAAAAGATACAATGACAGAGAGAGAGAGAGAGAGAGAGAGAGAGAGAGAGAGAGAGAGAGAGAGAACTTGGGCTGACGCTGACATGGCTGATTCTGGGGGCGCTGCTGCTGGCGGCTTTTGGCGCCGTGCCGGTGTGGGCGGATACGAGAACGGTCTGTGATAGTGGCTGTGATTTTACCACCATCCAGGATGCCATTGATGCCGCCAATTCCGGCGACACCATCGAAGTGGCGGCGGGGACGTACGAGGAGCAACTCCTCGTTAACAAAGACCTGAGTCTGGTGGGGGAGGAAGGTGCTGTCATCCAGGCGCCGGATACGCTCGTTGGTTACACTCAAGAAGAGCGTACAGATACAACATACTATCCTGTGGTATTTGCTTTTGGCGGTACCCTGGATAGCACCCAAGTTAACGGCGACGAAATGATACAGTTCAACATGTCCGGATTTACCATTGACGGGCAGGAATATGACGAACGTAATTCAGTCGGAATTCGACTGCGTAATGTAGAGGGGACAATTTCTGGAAACGAACTGGGCAATTTTGTTTTGACGACGGAATCCGCGGGAATTTTGTCCTTGGGCGCAGCGGATCTCATCATAGAGGACAATACCATTTCCCATTTCGGACGTACTGGAATCCAAATGTACGGCGTAGGAGCGTCTGCAGATGCGACTATCAAGAGCAATACGATTACGGGTATAACGCCCACCAATTGGGCGCTTAACGGCATCGCTGCTGGAATGGGGGCTACCGGGACCATAGAAGGCAACACCATCACAGATATAACTCACTCATCGGAACAAAGCACTGCGATTGGCATCTGGGGTGGCAGCAACTACGTGGTAAAGGATAACACCGTTACTGATTCCGACACAGGGTTTGCTGTTTATTCATACTGGGATACTTATCCGACAGATAACAACCTCGTTGAAAACAACAATATCTCGAATTGCCTGGACGGTATCGTTCTTGGGGCGGCCGCGCATGACGCGACCGATAATACCATAACGGATAACACGATTCAGGGAAATGACCGGGGTATCTATGTCATGGGTGATCATTCATTAGCCGGGACAATAATTAACTTTAACAGCATCTACGACAACACCGATTATGGCGTCCTGAACGACGCAGACGAGGTAGTGGATGCCACCCACAACTGGTGGGGTGATGCCAGCGGGCCGTCAGACGAGGGACCAGGCACC
>JAWLEV010000114.1:0-6096 GCA_041685915.1 Anaerolineae bacterium
CCTGCTCAACGCAGTCGGGCGCCGCAGTGCTCGCAGAACCGATCGTCCCCCTCGACGGGCTTGCCACATTGGGGGCAGAAGCGCCTCTCCTCGTCATCCATCTCGACCTCATAGAGCGGCACCCCCTCGCGACTGAAGGCGTTGTAGAAGGCGACGCCCGCGCCAAGTAAACCGATGACGATCCACATTAAAATAAACGGCGCAGGCACGAATCCCATGCCGCCCGTGCTCGACATCATAACCAGACCGACGAGCATGACGAGCAAAGCAGCAACGCCCCCGACGAGCGAGCGGGTTCTTCCGGGTCGAATTCTCATCGTCCCACAACCTCCTTTTTAACATCCATACGCCAGAATGAAGGAATAAGCAAAAGTAGCAGGGCCACCACCGCGAAACCCACTCCGCCGATCAAACCCACGGGCAATGGACCCAGCAGGGGATTGGGTTCGCCCCGTACAAAGATCGTGCCAAGATTCGCCATCCCATTGATGGCCGCATGTCCGATGACGGCGGGCCAGACGCTCCGGGCTCGCCACGTCAACCATCCCAAAAAGGTACCCAGGATAAAGGTGAACCAAACCATGGCCAGGGGACCGAGGAATGGGGCACCAGGATAATGGAGGCCATAGTTGTGTCCCATCAGGATCACGGGCCAATGCCAGATCCCCCAGATAAGCCCCATCAGGGCCATGGCCCTCCGCGGACCCAGGGGCATCAGCTTGGGCTGCAGGTAGGCCCGCCAACCGAACTCCTCACCAAAGGTCGCGATACTGTTAACGGGCGAGAGAAGCACGCCCTGGAGAATCTGGAGCACCACCACCCCCCAGAGCCCAATGGATTCCAGTTCTACGCCGGCGGGGCTGGCAGCCAGCATCCTCTGTAACATGGTCAGATCGGCGTCATAGTAGCGTGGAAAGAGAAGAAAGAAGATGACCGCCCCCACGATGGTGAGCACCGCAGGCAGGAACCAGGCTGTCAATAAATAAGGCCAACTTTGCCTGAGCCTGAGCCGCAGGCGGGTATCCTGCCAGCCCTCCCCGATAAGCAGGCGGGTCAGGATATGAGCCAGGGCCGGAGCCCACATCACCGGCCCGGCGAGCAGAATAAGGGCCAGGCTGACGTTCGCCTCTGGGATGAGTATGGGGCTGTTCTGCAAGCCACCGGTCAAGTAGATGACCAGCGAGACAGCCCAGGCCAGACCAAAAGACAAAGCCAGGTATATGTAGATCCGCTCGATATCGAGTCTGTCATTCATCTCTTCCCTCCCCGAATTCAACTCGCCGTCAACGCCGCCCAGAAGCGTCGCAGTGAGAGAGGCTCTCCACTCAACAGCGTCTGGGCGCGAAAGAGCCGCGCCATCAGCCAGATGGTCCCCACCGTCGCAAGGACCAGGAGTGTCAGACTCACCACCAGTTGCCAGGCCGGAACAGCCGTGGACGTCATGCGCATCAGCATGGCCACCGGTGCCGAGTAGGGAAACAGGCTCAAAACCAAAGCCAACAGTCCGAAAGGGGCATTGACGATGGAAGTCCAGAGGTACATGGGTGCCATCATGGGCAGCGTCAGCACAAAGATCCAGCCACGAGCGCTCTCCACGTCCTCTGCCACGGCCCCAATCCCGGCCATCAGCGCCGCATAGAGCCCAAATCCGCCCAGGGCAAAGGGCAGGATCAGCAGCACCTCGCCGGCTGACAGATTGATACCGGTCAGGAGTTGTCCCGCACTGCGCCCGGTGACAGCGAGGGCGAGTGACGCAATCGCTGCCCAGATGGCGTACTGCACCAGTATCAACGCACTCAGCCCCAAGAGCTTGCCCGTGAGCAACTGGCGCGGCCGCAACGAGACCAACAGGATCTCCATCACGCGGTTGCCCTTCTCCTTGGTCAGACTCTGAAAGAGATAGCTCCCCGCGCTGAACAGGGGCACCATGACGGCGATAGTGACCACAAAGGGCAACGTCGTATTCGCCGGTCCCTCGCCTTCCGCTCCTCCTTCTTCCTCGACTTCGGTTCTCAATTGCACAAAGGTCGGCCCCGCCTGATCGAACGGCCAGCGCAGGCGTCTCATCTGCTCAGAATTGACCTGGGGATAGAGGTTGTTGATCAGCACCCAGTCGAACATGTCGGTGTCTGGTGGCGCAGTGGGCAAGCGCGGACTGACCCGCTCGATCTCGCCCGTCTCTCGATAGTTCGGGGGAACAACATAATATGCCGTGATCTCTCCCCGTTCCAGCGCTGCCTGGGCGGCCTCTACGTCGATGCAGGCGCGAAAGGTATCCTGGGGCACGGGGTCTGGGACCTCCTGTATCAGACCTGCCCGATCGACGTAGCCGACCGTGCCGTTCTGCTGCCCGATTTCCTCCATGTCCTGAAGCGCAGGTTCCTGGGGCGTGCCGACGTCGAACTTGCCGGAGAACAGCAGTATCACCAACAGGATCAAGGGGGTGCCGATGGCTCCCAACAGAAAGGCGCGGCTGGTCACCCGCTGCCGGAACTCGCGTAAAGCCACAATTAACGTCTTTCTCATTCGCCCCCTCCTATGCCTGGCGCAGGGCCCGCAGAATCTCTCGAGGCTGCAGGGCCTGGCCGTATATCAGCATCGCCGCGCGAAAGATTCGCGCCACGAACCACACGCTGGCGGCGAGGCTGAGCAGGATGATGCTCAAGCTGGCGCCTAGCTGCCAGGTCGGTACCTGGGATAAGGTCATGCGGAAAAGGGTTATGGTGGGAGCCGTCAGGGGAAACAGCGTCAATCCCACGCCCAGCGGACCACCCAGGTTGTTGATGATGAGCCCCATGAAATAGAGCGGTCCCATGCCAAGAAAACCCAACATCCCGGCTAACTGTCGCGCCTGCTGCTTGTCGCCCGCGATGACGCCCAGGCCAGTCCCCAGCGTGGCGTACAAAAAGTAACCCGGGATACCCAACAGCGCGCCCCACAGCAGGGCCGACCAGGGGATGCTCAGATCCTGCATCTGGAACGTGCCAAAGAGGACCAGCCCGATGCCGATCACCGCGCCGAGAAGCCATACCCCAACCTGGGTCAGACTTAACAACGTCATGCCCAACACTTTTCCCGTCACCAATTGCCGGGGAGAGATGGAGGTGATGACCATCTCCATGGCCCGCTGTTCCTTCTCCCGCACCACGGCCGATCCCATCTGATTGGCACTGGTGAACACGGAAAAGATAAAGACCATGGCCAGAAAGGCCGGTGTCGCCACCCTGATAATCAGCCCTGGCCCCTGCGCGACCCGCTCCCCCGTCTCTCGCGCCACGTAAGTGATATTGGAGGGATCCTCCAGCCGGTTCAGGATCCACGCTGGCGCGTCGGGCAGCATGCCCTGGCGCATAAGAGTCGTCATGGCGCTCTGCAGTCGGGCGTTGGGATTTCGCTCGCCGTAAAAGAGAGGCTCGCCTCCCTCAAAATAGTCCTCGGGAACGACGAGATAGCCAACAATGTCGCCATCCCTGAAGGCCTGTCGCGCCGCACCGATATCCGTGTACAACGTGGGTCGCAGCGTCTCATCCTCCACCGTCACCGACTCTACGGCTGCCAATCTGCCCGTCTGATCCACATATCCGATCTGCGGCAGGGCACCTCCCGTCTGGGCCAGGATAACGACGGTGCCAACGATAACCATCAAGCATGGTATGCCAAAGGTGAAAAGCAGAAACAGCGTAGAGCGCACACGCCGTCGATAAGTGGCCTTCGCCACCAGCCACGCCTTTCTCATGCTACCTCCTCCTCTGCATTCTCCACCTCGTGCCCCACCACCTGCACGAAAATATCATCCAACGACCGCTGCACCCGCTCAAAGCGCTGCACAGTAACCTCGGGCATGCCGACCAGTACCTGTAAAACCGTTTCGGGCTGCACACCCTCCTCCAGCGTCATGCGATAGCCGCCGTTTCGAGGGCTCAGGCGCCTGACGCCGGCCACCTCTTCCAGTTCGCCATCCAGATCGACCTCGACGGCGTTCGCCACGAACTGCTCTCGTATCTCCTCCAGGGGGCCATACAACACGCGTCGTCCATGATCGATCAGAAGGATGCGCTCGCACAGCTCCTCAACGCGCTGCATCTGGTGGGTGCTCATGATGATCGCCGTCCCCCGATCGCGCATGTGCAACAACAGGTTCTTGATGATGCGCGTGTTGACCGGATCCAGCCCGCTGAAGGGCTCATCGATGATGAGCAGCTCCGGCTCGTGCATGGTGCCGGCCACGAACTGGGCCTTCTGATTCATGCCCTGGCTCAGCGCCTCGATCTTGCGGTCGCGCGCCTCCCAGAGCTCCACCTCGCGCAGATACGTCTCGGCTCGCTCCCGGGCTGTGGCGCTGGAGAGCCCCTTTAGCTGTCCCAGAAAAAGGAGCGTATCCAGGACCGTCATATCA
This sequence comes from Anaerolineae bacterium, assembly GCA_041685915.1. Taxonomy (GTDB): domain Bacteria; phylum Chloroflexota; class Anaerolineae; order UBA1429; family UBA1429; genus JAWLEV01. The sequence goes on from JAWLEV010000114.1 coordinate 4,397, forward strand.
TCGTACAGCCCCCGCTCCTCGGGGAGGTAGCCGATGCGCGACTTTTTCTCCTCGGTCATGGGCCCTCCCAGTACGCCGATCTCACCAGCGCTGGGCTTGATGATATCCAGCATCATGCGGATGGTCGTCGTCTTGCCCGCCCCGTTGGGCCCCAGAAGACCAAAGATCTCGCCCCTATCCACAGTGAAGGATAGGTCGTCCACCGCCTGTACCGTGGCATAGGCCTTGGATACGTCGCGCACCTCCACGGCGTGCATGCTTTCGTTCATCGTAAACCTCCCCTGAAAATCAAGACCCTTTTCCCTGAACGTCAGACCGTGAGCTCGGTCCCCGATGCGGACTTTGTCGTCTCGCCCGTCCATTGGCGCCAGGCCAACGTCCACAAGGTGGAAAAGTAGGCGGTGGCCGTACCCTGTATTATCATCAACACCGGCCACAACAGGCAACACAAAGCCACGAGAAGCCCGGAGAAAAACATGACCACGCCGATCCCCACACTGATCAGAATCTGAATCAAAAAGAGAAGCAACGCCGGACCAAAGTTATCCAGCAGGACGGAGATCCCACGCCCGTAGGCTGCCAGCACACCCACATCCTCAAGCATACAGGCGCGGTTGGCAAAGGTACGCAGCAACCCCAGAACCAACGTGAGGGGGGCGAGAATACACGTCAGGGCGATGACCATACTCCCCACCACGGCGTTCGTGCGCGGAAGCGGGACACCGCCAGTACTCACCCTGGCCAATCCCAAATACCCCACAAGCCCACCAGCAGCCAGCATGGAGAGCAAAAAAGTGGGAATGGCAGGCACGACGGCGATTCCCAGCAACCTCCACCCCTTTTCCCAACCGGCGCGCAGCGCCTGTCCAAACCTCGACGTGCCACCTGTATCGATGGCATCCACTCCAGCGATCAACCCGCCACGTGATAGGGTCGAGAGCACCCACAGCGGAATGACAATAAGGAGAATCAAGGTAACGCCGAGTATGATCACCAATATGGAGAGTCCCCCGGGTATGGCACCAGGAACTCCTCTGGGACGCGGCGGCCGAGGAATCTCGAACTCTTGCCGAGGCCGACCAGAGCCAAGGCCCCCAAGCGATCCGGCGCCATTATTGCCAACGCCACTTAGGACGACCAGCATACCCAGAAGAATCAAGAACTTGTTATCCCAGATAATGTTCCATGCACGCGTCAGCAATGCTTCATAGCCCATTAGAATATCTCCCCTCTATTTGATCATACAGCATACTATATCTCTTTTGTGAATTCGTCGCCACTTGCGACCATATCCCGGATGGCTGCCAACAACCGTTCCGGCGGATCCCCCTTGCTGACAAAAGCGTGAGCCCCGGCGTCCAAGGCTATCCGGCGAGCCTCTGGACGTCCACTGAGGGCGATGACCATCAGGTCTGGGCACGTGCTGTGCAGCACAGATAGCAGATCCTGCGCCTTGAGACCTGGCAACTCCCAATCAAGCAGCACGAGATCCGGACAGCGTGTCCTCACCATACGCAACAAATCCGCGGCATTCACGGCCTCCCCCACAACGTGCAGGTGGGGCTCATGCTCCAACAGAAAGCGTATGGCGGAACGTACCTTGGCTTGATCATCGGCCACCAGGACGCGCATCTCCCTCACCTCCATATCATCAAACCATGATCCTCATAATGACTGTGCCAGGAATGTAAAACAACGAC
>JAWLEV010000115.1:0-6063 GCA_041685915.1 Anaerolineae bacterium
CAAATTGGCCGAACGGGCCGAATAGGCTACCAGAATCCCCGGGCGCGGCCCATGAGGAGGATCAAGCCGAAGCAAAAGATGGCGACGATCTCCACGACATCTCGCCGCCAGAGTCCGTCGGAGAGTTCCCTTTGCGCCAACGTCGTGACACTGTAGAAGACCAGGAGCAAAAAAGCGCCCCCAATAGTGGATGAGAGGGGACAGTATATCAGGGCCAACGTGAGCTCTCCCATGATCAGGCCCGTCAGCACCGCGTACAGCCAGACGCGCACAAGCCCCTGTTCCCGGCGTAGCGGCCTCAGGGCCAGGGCCGTGCCCACAAAGAGTGCTCCTGTGGCCGCCAGGATCCCCTGCACACGCGCCACGTAAAGGGCGGAAAAGGCCAGCAGCGCCACGACGTACACGGCGGCGTTGAGCACAAGACGATTCAGATTGCGGATCCCTTTTTCCGCCTCGACGCTGCGCCACTCCAAGAGGATGATGAGACCCAGAACCAGGCCCGTGAGGGCCACAAGGACGAGACGAGAACTCCACCATCTCATCCTGAATATCGTGGCCAGGCTCAAAGCGACGAGGGCGCCTGGTAGAGGCCAAAAGGTCAGGGTGTAGACCAGGGAGCGCCCCTGCACGCGGGGATGGTCCCGCATCACCACATCTGTCCCCACGCAGGCCAGCCCCGCCACCAACGCCGTCAATTGGGACAGGGCACTAAAGTAAAGTTCGACATCCGCGCCCAGAGAGGAAAAAACAAAGCGCCATTCGGGTAGGGGGATGAGAAAGGCGAGAATCAATCCCAAAAGGACGATGCTGATGGTGATTCCCAGATGATCCCTATGCGACACTCTACCCCCTACCCCCCGATATCGTCAAAGCAAGGAGATTCTAAAAAAGGAGGCGCCGCCTGTCAATTGGCGCCTCCCGTACTTTGACCAATGTGCACACACGCGCTACCGATCACTTTTCCCACAGCATGGAGCACTACCCGCCCCGAAAGCGGGACATGGGGAACGCACCAGCGCTTCCGGCCTCCCTTCCACAATATCGTCCCCTTTACGACCGGCGGTACAGTCCCGGCGCTCGGTATGACGTGTCTTTTCAGAGATCCACGTTATTGCGCGAGGTCTCCAATTCCTTGGCTCGTGAGACAAAGTCGGCCATGGCCATGGCCCCCAGATCCTCCTCGGTGCGCAGACGCACGGAGACCGTCTCGTTCTCCACCTCCCGATCCCCGACGATGAGCATATAGGGTATCTTTTCGAGCTGCGCATTACGGATCTTGGCTCCCATGCGCTCGCCGCTGTCATCCACCTCGGCGCGTAGCCCAGCGGATCTCAACCTCTCCATCACCTCGCGGCAGTAGGAGACGTGGCGGTCGGCGATGGGAATGAGCCTGACCTGCACGGGCGCCAGCCAGACGGGGAACGCGCCACCATAGTGCTCGATGAGCACGCCGAAAAACCGTTCCAGGGAACCCAACAGGGCACGGTGCACCATGTAAGGGCGATGTTCCTCCCCGTCGGCGCCGATATAGACCATGTCAAAGCGCTCTGGCTCGTTAAAGTCGAACTGGATGGTGGTCATCTGCCACTCGCGGCCCAACGCGTCCCTGATCTTTAGATCAATCTTGGGCCCATAGAAGGCGCCGCCGCCCTCGTCAAGCTCATACGGCAGCTGCTCCACCTCCAGTGCTCTGCGCAACGAGTCGGTGGCCTGTTTCCAGCGCTGCGGCTCGCCCACGGCCTTTTCCGGGCGTGTGGCCAGATAGGCCTCGATCTCCTCAAAGCCAAAGGCGCGCCACAGGGAGAGGGAGAATCGCAGGACCCTCAGGATCTCGTCCTCGATCTGCTCCGGCGTACAGATGATGTGCGCGTCATCCTGAGTAAAGCCCCGCACGCGCAGGAGGCCGTGGAGCACGCCACTGCGCTCATAGCGGTACACGGTGCCCAGTTCCGCCCAGCGCAGGGGCAGTTCGCGGTAGGAGCGCCGCTGTGTCTGATACACCAGGATGTGAAAGGGACAGTTCATGGGCTTGATGTAATAGTCCTCATCCTCGATATCCATGGGCGAGTACATTCCCTCATCGTAGAAATCGAGGTGGCCAGAGGTCTCCCAGAGTTGGGCGCGCCCGATGTGCGGCGTATAGAGTATCTCATATCCGGCCTCATAGTGCCGCTGGCGCCAGAAATCCTCCACGATGGTGCGAATGCGTCCCCCCTTGGGATGCCAGTGGATCAGCCCCGCTCCCGCCTCCTGGTGGATGCTAAAGAGATCCAGTTCCTGCCCCAGGCGACGGTGATCGCGTTCCTCGATCTCCCTCAACCGCTCCTTATAGGCCTCCAGTTCCTCCTCGCTGTGCCATACCGTGCCATAGATGCGCTGCAACATGGGCCGCTCCTCATCGCCTCGCCAGTAGGCCCCGGCCACGTTTAGCAGTTCCAACGCATCGGCCTCCAGTTGTCCCGTATGATCCACATGCGGGCCACGGCACAGATCGACAAAGCCGTCATGGCGATAGATGCTTATGACCTCGTCCTCTTCCATCTCCTCGAGCAACTCGAGTTTATAGGGTTGATCGGCAAATAGTTCGCGTGCTTCCTCCTTCGAGATTTCCTGACGGACGAATTCCTTCTCCGCCTCGATGCTCTCCTTCATCCGCCCCTTGATCTCTTCCAGATCCTCTGGCGTCAGGGGCCGGGGCAGATCAAAGTCATAGTAAAAGCCGTCCTCTATGGCCGGCCCGATGCCCAGCTTGGCCTTGGGAAACATATCGAGCACCGCCTCGGCCATCACATGAGACGCCGAATGCCTTAGAACCTCCAGATCGTATTTTGCCATGACGTATTATCCTCCAAAGGGACAAGCGCCCTCGCGCCCGCCCCATACACTATTTTGCCTATCCCAGAGCCAACGGCCAGTATGATTCCCACAACCGCGGGCCAAAAACCTCCACATCTCTCCTCCTCGCGCAGCAATGCAAAAAGCCCCTCGTCCCATGGGACGAGGGGCTGACCTCACGTGGTTCCACCCAATTTCCGCACGCTATCGAGCATAGCGCGCGCTCATTGTGGCCGATAACGGGGCCAGCGGGACTCTATACTGGGGATATTCCGTTCCAGAGCCAGCTCGCAGGTGGTCTTCACCGTCCCTCGGTCGAGAAAGGTCTCAATCCATGCCTTTCATTCCCTGTCGCCCTATGGACGGCTACGTCCTGTTCAACGCCTGTCCTGACTATTTCTTTTTGTGACACCCACACTATAGCACGAAACAGGGTAAGGAGCAATTCCGCCAGACCTAACGACAGACCACCCGGCCAAACTGTCCAGGATGACGTCTTTTTCTGTTCATCACTACTTTTTTGAGCAGACTGCTCATCGCCCATCCCGCCAGCGGGCACAGGATTAAGTAGACAGCGCCAGAGACGGTCTTTTTCAGCGGCAAGGGGATCATCTCCACGTATCCCCTGCCAGTAAGAATCAGTGCCCCTTGCAGACGGAAGAGCTTGTCCAGGCTAGCTCTTGACCAGGCCGACGATGAGCAACGCGACGACTGCACCAAGGAACGCAATAACGAGCGTGCTGAGGTTAAATCCACTGATGCCGCCCGGCACATTGAAGAGCGTGCCAGCAAGCCAGCCCCCCAGCAGCGCACCAATAACACCGACCACAATGTTGCCCAACAGGCCAAAGCCCGATCCTTGCACGACCTGGCCCGCCAACCAACCAGCAATTGCGCCGACAATAAGCCACGTTAACAGTCCCATCTTGGTTGCACCTCCATAATATGATCGTCTCTTTCGGTAGCAAGAAGTAATTTCCCTCCGGCTACTCACATCAATGGCACATCAGATCGGACCGATCCATCCCTCCTTTCTGCTCCCATTTCATCCAGTATCGCCATTATAGCACATCACAATGCCAGGCCACAAGATGGATCGCCAATATCCCGGCCATCCTGCCCAAACGCTCTCAATTACTACGAGATGGGACACGCGGTAGAGTTCCAACCCGCCACGCCGCCCAGGATGACGAACAGATCCGTGTATCCCTGACGCTCCAGGAGACTGGCGGCCATCATGGAACGCACGCCACTGCCGCAAAAGATATATGTGCGGCGGCCGCGGGGCACCTCGTCCATCCGCGTGGGCAGATCCACCACATGTATGTGCTGCGCCGTGGGAATCTCGCCCTGCGTCTCCAGTTCCTCGTCGCTGCGCACGTCTAAGATGTGGAAATCCTCTCCCGCGTCCAGCCTGTCACAAAGATTGTGCACCGTGATGGTGCCGATGCTATGGCTGATCTTCCCCGCCTTGTGCCAAGACAACATGCCACCACCGAGATAACCCGCCACATCGTCGTATCCCAGACGCACCAGGTAACGCATGATCTGTGTAGGATCGTCCCTATCGCTCACCAAGAGGATGGACCGATCATAGGGCAGAAACCAGCCAGCGAAACTTGATACCCCATCCTCCCAGATCGATATGGCAGTGGGCACGTGGGCCGCCCCAAATCCCAGTTCCATGCGGGTATCGAGCACCATAGCCTTTTCCGCCTGGCGAATGAATTCTGTGGGGGATAAGGCCTGGGGCGCGAGCAGCCCATTGGGCAACGAGGCGCCCTCCAGATTACCCTTCTCCATCCTGCGAAAATAGGGCGGACGATCCAGCATCTGGGCCACGTTGGCGACAAAAGTCTCCTTGTCATCGAACTGCAACTCGGGGTTGTGCTTTCGCTCCAGGCCGATAGTGGTCCAGGCACGATCGGCGATGGCGCTGCCGCATACAGAGCCCGGTCCATGGGCCGGGCAGACGATGACCTCGTCGCCCAGGGGCAGCAATTTCTCAAAGAGGGTCTCGTACATCTGGCCGGCCATCTCCTCCATCCGGTCCTCGCCAAGGAGATCCATACGTCCCACATCCCCGGCAAAGAGGGAATCACCTGTAAAGACCATCCAGGGAGCGCCACCCCTGTCACGGAGGAGGTAACTCATCATGCCGGGCGTGTGGCCGGGAGAGTGAATGGCCTCCAGTTGCAAGGGGCCCACATCCCACGTCTGGCCGTCCTCCACCGGCTGCCCGTACCGATAGTCCCACTGGGCGTCAGCGTGCCAGATCGTCGCCCCGGTACGCGAGGCCAGGGCCACGGAACCGATCAAATAGTCCTCGTTGCGGTGAGTCTCCAGGATATGGGTGATGCGGTGCCCGCTGCGTAGGGCCTTTTCCACATAGATATCACAGTCGCGCCGGGGATCGATTACCACCGCCTGTCCCCCATTCCCTATAAGATAGGAGTAATGGGCCAATCCCTTTGATTCGATGCGTTCAAATAACATAGGGCTGCTCCTTGATATAGTCATGTACGTTGGTTTGGCAGTCGAGGGTCATGAACTCCCTCTCCTCAATCTGGCTCTCCAGCCATTCCGTCGATACTCGCTTTACCGCACCCGTAGCGTAGGGATATGACCTGCCCATCACTCCCTCCTCTTAAACTTTTTTATTTTCTCAACAGTTCCACTGTACAATATTTGAGGCGTTCTGTCAAGAATAGAAAAGCCCGGTTTCGGACATGACGCCAGGGAGCTGGCCATTGATAGACCCACAAGATGAGATCACCCTGTCACAAAACCAGCAGAGTCGGCACGTTTCACGGACGTCCCCGCCGCGCCCGCATCGAGCGCTCCCCGGATCCACCGTCTGCGCCCTCTCTCGGCATCCTCTCACCTCTTTCACCAGTAGAAGCAACGCTGGGCTGTAGAAAATCTACAGCCCAGCGTAAATCATGAACCTTCTGGAAGCGCTGACACGTTGTCGCTCAGCGCAGCCGCGTCTTCCAGCTTTCCAACAACTTACCCCTTGAGCTGTAAACAAAGACCAGGCGGCCCTCATCGGCCAAGGCGATCACCTCTCCTCCGCGCCCCATCATGATCTGGCTCGGTTTCTGCTCCACGGACCATTCGGCCAGGGGCTCCCCATCGGGATCATACACCCGCACGGTGGGCGCCTCCATGAGAGCGACATAGATTTCCCCCTCAGGACCGACGGCGTAGCTGCGAACGCCCCCCTTG
>JAWLEV010000036.1:0-26144 GCA_041685915.1 Anaerolineae bacterium
AGAGAGGCCCCAGCGGGGCGTCTCTACATCGCGAATCCCTTCCTAATCCTCTCGATAATGACAGCCGTGGCTTTCCCGGTTCTCCCAGGCGGCCTCGGCCACGATGATGGCCGATAGGGTGGCGTTGCGCAGGCTGATGATCTCTGTACTGAGGCGCGTGGTGCGATAAAAGGCATCGATATCCTGGCGCAGGTTGTGTAGATCGCGCAGGGCGCGTTCCAGGCGCCGCTGTGTCCTCACCAGCCCCACATAATACCACATGGTATGCTTGGTATCCATCATATCGTGTTCGATGAGGGCGGGGTCCACGTGGTCGATCACGCCCTCCTCTTTCCACTGGGGGATATCCTGGGCATCGATCCTCTCCCAATGGGAGATATTACGTCGGATATCCTTTGATGCGCGCACACCCCACACCAACCCCTCCAGCATGGAGGCGCTGCCCAGGCGGTTGGCGCCATGGGCGCCCGTACAGGAGACCTCGCCCACCGCATATAGGTGCTCGAGGTTCGTGCGCCCCCATTCGTCCACCCACACGCCGCCACAAAAATAGTGGGCTGCAGGCACCACGGGAATGAGTTCCGTGGCCGGATCCACGCCGTACTCTTTGGCCCGCTGGCAGATGGTGGGGAAACGTCCCGCTATCCTCTCGGGATCCATGACGGATGCCAGGTCCAGATAGACGTGAGGGGCCCCGGTGCGCAGCATTTCCTCGTGAATGCTGCGTGCCACCACGTCGCGGGGAGCCAGTTCTTTCCATTCGGGGGCGTAGCGGTGCATAAAGGGTTCGCCATCGATATTTAAGAGATGTGCCCCTTCTCCTCGCAGCGACTCGCTGACGAGGAAACGCGCCTGGCCACGATGGTAAAAGGCTGTAGGATGAAACTGAACATACTCGGCATTGATGATACGTGCCCCCGCACGATGAGCCATGGCCAGTCCGTCCCCTGTGGCGCATGCCGGGTTGGTGGTGTGTAAAAAGATCTCGCCTATTCCTCCTGTAGCCAGAACGGTGGCCTTGGCCAGTATGGTGCGCACAAAGCCCGCCTCGTAATCGAAGACATAGGCACCCACGCAGGACAGAGGCTCATAGATGGCCAGACGATTCTGTGAGTGATGGCTCGGTGTGAGTAGATCGACGGCCACGTGGCCCGTCAAGAGCTGTATATTGGGATGTTTGTGTAGGGCCTCGGCCAGTTGCTCCTGAACGGCCTTTCCCGTCGCGTCGTTCGCGTGCAGGATACGGCTTGTAGAGTGGGCGGCCTCGCTCGTGAGATCGAGGCCATTTCCCTCATCGACGGCAAAGGGGACGTTGTACTTGTCGATGAGGAGCTCGCGAACGCGTCGAGGTCCCTCTGTGGCGAGAATCTCTACCGCGCGTCGATTGTTCAGGCCGTCGCCCGCGCGGATGATATCCTCTGCCAGTTTCTCCGGCGAGTCCTCGTCACCTCTGTAGATGATCCCTCCCTGGGCGTGATACGTATTGGACTCCAGGGCGTTATCGGCTTTGGTGATCACCGTGATGCGACAGTCCTCATCCTTCGCTAACTGCAGTGCTGTCGTCGCTCCTGCAATGCCGCAGCCGATAATCAACACGTCGCATTCTATAATCTCGGGTAACTCGTTCATGGTAGAACCTTCTTCCCACATCTAACTTACTTCTAACATCCTCTCCAATGCCACGCTGGCTCCTCTGGCCGTCTCCTCTTCCACCGAGACTTTGTTCTGTGGATCCCCCCGCTCCAGGCTTTCCAGGACATTTAAAAGATCGCGCATGCGCGTCATGGCCATGTCTCGACACTCTCTGCGCTGAAGGGGGAGCACGTTCTTGTTGCGATACTTGTGCTGCAGGCGATTGACAAAGTGCCACTCGGTACCCACAGCGATGGTGGAGCCCACCGGCGCCTTGTCCACATATTCCAGAATGCCCGCTGTGGAGCCCGTGGCATCGGACACGGCCACCACCTCGTGGCGGCACTCGGGGTGTACGACCACCAGGGCCTCCGGATAGTCATCTCGTACGTTTTCCACGTCCTCGACGGTAAAGCCGGTGTGTACGGAACAGTGTCCCTTCCACACGATGATGCGGCAGGAGGCCAGCGCCTGGGGATCGGGAGGGTTCGTGGGATCCCATACGCCGATCTCTTCCTTGGGGACACCCATAGCCAACGCGGTGTTGGTGCCCAGGTGCTCGTCAGGCATGAACAGCACATGATCCTTGCGCTCGAGACCCCAGGCAAAGAGGTTTTGGGCGTTGGACGAGGTGCAGACCGCCCCGCCCCTTTGCCCGACAAAGGCTTTCAGTTCACCCACCGAATTTTGATAGGTGACGGGCACCACGTCGTCACCCCACATGCCCGTCAGGGCGCTCCATGCCTGTTTTGCCTGTGCTGCGCTGGCCATTCGTGCGAGGGGACACAGGGCCTCCATGACCGGCTGCACTACCTGCTGATCGGGCTTGCACAGGATAGCCGCCGTCTCGGCCATGAAATAGACGCCGCAGAATACAATGTAACGCGCCTTTTCGGCCTGGGCTGCCCGCCGCGAGAGCCCCAGAGAGTCGCCCCGATAGTCGGCGAACTCGATCACCTCATCGCGCTGATAATGGTGACCGAGGATGGTCACGGCATCGCCCAGGCGCCCTCTGACATTCTCGATGGCCGCCGCGACCTCTTCATCGGAAAGATCTTTGTACCATTCTGCACACATCTTTTTTCTCTCCTCATTCCTCATCGCTAACGAACGAGCGTGATGTCCAGGCTGATATCCAGGGCCTCGACAGAATGGGTTAATGCTCCCACAGAGATATAGTCCACGCCTGTGGCCGCGACCTGGGCCACGTTTTCCAGGGTGATGCCACCCGAGGCCTCCAGTTCGACGTCACCCGTCGCAACCTCCACCGCTTCGTGCATCTTTTCGGTATCCATGTTGTCGAGCATGACGCGGTCGACTTTTAAGGCCAGGGCCTCCTGTAGTTGCTCCAGGGATTCTACCTCCACCTCAATGAGCAGATCGCCATCCACGTCCTCGCGTACTCGCTCGACCGCCTCGGTGATGGAACCCGCTGCCAGGATATGATTGTCCTTGATCAGTACCATATCATACAGTCCGTGGCGGTGATTGGTGCCCCCGCCCAGGCGCACGGCGAGCTTGTCCAGCGCCCGCAGCCCGGGCGCGGTCTTGCGCGTATCGAGGATACGCGTCCCGGTCCCTGCCACCGCATCCACGTAGCGACGGGTGGCAGTGGCGATGCCCGACATGCGCTGTAAGAAGTTGAGGGCCGTCCGCTCGGCGATGGTGATGCCCGGACCGTCGCCTTCCACGTGAGCCACCACGTCGCCAGGGCTGACGGCGCTTCCCTCCTCCATCAGGGAGGTATAGACGATGTTCTCATCGACCTGGGCGAATACCTCTCCCATCACATCCAGGCCGGCGATGATGCCGGAATCCTTGACCAGAAACTCGCCGGTCAGGTGCTCGGAGGGGGAGATGATGGAACTGCTGGTCACGTCGCCGGGGCCGATATCCTCCTCCAGGGCGATGCGCACGGCGTGGCCTATCTCGTCAGCAAGGTCCATTCATCAACGCTCCCATCTATAGTCTCTTTACCCTATCCTTGTTATTGTATACTGTGCCTTAGACTGTGCAAAAAGCACGTCAAGCGACGCCAACGTCAAAGGCGTTGGCGTCGTTAATCTTTGTGATGACGGAGAACTAGTCGGATTCGATGATGGTCAGCCAGCGATGGCGATCGGAGACCTCGCCCGAGACGATCTTGAAGAACTCTGATTGCAGCTTGGCCGTGATGGGTCCCCTTCGTCCAGGGCCGATGACGATATGGTCCACGGAGCGGATGGGCGTAATCTCGGCGGCCGTGCCGGCGAAAAAGAGCTCGTCTGCCACATAGAGCATCTCCCGCGCGATCAACTCCTCTTTCACCTCGTAACCGAGGTCCCGCGCCAGGGTGATCACGCAGTCGCGGGTGATCCCGCCCAAGATGGAAGCCGAAAGGGGTGGCGTATACAGCACGCCATCCCTCACGAGGAAGAGGTTCTCCCCGCTTCCCTCGCTCACGTACCCATAGACGTCCAGCGCGATGCCCTCCGCGTACGAGTTCTCCGCCGCTTCCATGCGTATGAGTTGTGAATTGGTGTAATGTCCTCCCGCCTTGGCCGAGGCCGGATAGGTGTCGGGGGCCATGCGCCGCCAGGAAGAGACGCCCACGTCGACGCCCTCCTCCAGCGCTTCCTCGCCCAGATAGGCTCCCCACTCCCAGGCGGCGATGATGAGGTGTACGGGACAATTACGTGGCTCGACGCCGAGCTGATCATATCCGCGAAAGGCCAGAGGCCGTATGTAACAGGAGCGTAAATCGTTCTCCACCACTGTATTTATGATGGCCTCAGAGACTCGCTCGGAGGGGTAGGGTATTTCCATGCGGTAGATCTTGCACGAGTTGTACATACGTTTGAGGTGGCTCGACAGTCGAAAGACGCCGGGGCCGTCCGGCGTGTCGTAGCAGCGGATGCCCTCAAAGACGCTGGAGCCATAGTGCAGGGCGTGCGAGAGCACGTGCACCTTGGCCTCACCCCACGGCACAAAGTCCCCGTCAAACCAGATAAATCCGGATTCGTTCATGGACATTGGTGTGCGCTCCTTTTTGTCTCCATTGGATCTAGGCTTTTATTGAGTCGGCGATCAGGTCTCCCATGGCCCGTGTTCCCACCACCCTGGCGTCCTCTTCTGCGATATCCCTTGTGCGACATCCGTCGGCCAGCACCCCGTCCACCGCTTCTTCGATGGCTTCTGTCTCCTCGTCGAGTTCCAGCGAGTAGCGCAGAAGCATGGCCGCGCTGTAGATAGCTCCTATGGGATTGGCGATACCCTCGCCAGCGATGTCGGGTGCCGTCCCATGGATAGGCTCATACAGGCCAAAGTTGCCCCGGGCCAGAGAGGCGGAGGGCAGCATACCCATAGAGCCGGCCAGCATGGAGGCCTCGTCGGTGAGGATATCACCGAACATGTTGCCCGTCACCAGCACGTCAAAGCTGGCAGGGCGTCGAATGAGGTGCATGGCACAGGCGTCGATAAGGAGGTTCTCAAAGATGACGTCGGGATAATCCTCGGCAACGCCGGTCGCCGTCTCGCGCCAGAGTCGTGAAACCTCCAGGACGTTGGCCTTGTCCACCGAGGTCACGCGCTGGCGGCGTTTGCGCGCCAAATCAAAAGCCACGCGCAGTACGCGCTCGATCTCGTGCTGGGAATAGATCATGGTATCGTAGGCTGTGGTGCCCCCATCCCTGCGTCCCCGTTCGCCAAAGTAGATGCCCCCCGTCAGTTCCCTGACGACCAACAGGTCGGTTCCCTGGAGGACGTCGCTCTTGATGGTCGACGCCTCGATCAGGGCGGGGGAAACCTTGACGGGACGCAGATTAGCGAACAATCCCAGTTCCTTTCGCAACCCTAGCAGTCCCTGCTCGGGGCGCACGTCCGCCGTCGGATCATCCCATTTGGGGCCGCCCACAGCGCCAAAGAGCACGGCGTCCGACCCTCGGCATACGTTGAGGGTTTCCTCTGGCAGGGGATCTCCCACAGCATCGATGGCCGCCCCTCCGATGATGGCCTCTTGAAACGTAAAGGTGTGCCCATAGGCATCCCCGACGGCCTCCAGTACCTTTTGGGCCTCGGCTGTCACCTCGGGCCCGATGCCGTCGCCACCCAATAGTGCGATCGTATAATTCATTCCTACTCCCTCATCTAGTCTGTAGACCAAACCATCGGCGCTCGGAGATAGGAGCCGAAAACGCGCACGAAATTGGCCATCTCCTCGAGCTGATCGACGGCGCGTTGGCTCTTTTCCTCACTCATGCTGCCGGCAAAGTCGAGATAAAAGATATATTCCCAGGGTACGCCTCGCAGGGGACGGGACTCGATCTTGCAGAGATCGATGTCGCGCAGGGCAAAGGCGCTCAGGCAACGGAAGAGAAGCCCCGGCTCGTTTCGGCCGGCAAAAGCCAGGGACGTTTTGGCCTCCCCTTCGGGCTCTATGGGCTCCTGCGCGAGGGCCAAAAAGCGCGTATAGTTGGTCTTTTCGTCCTCGAGTTCGCGGAGCAGGATGGCCATATCATACAACGCGGCGGCCTTTGCGCTGGCGATGGCGGCGGCGTTACGCAGCCCCTGCTCCTTTATCATCTTGACGCTTCCCGCCGTATCCTCGAAAGCGACTATTTGCGGCACGTCCAGCGCTCGCAGGTTATATTCACACTGGGCCAAAGCCTGGGGATGGGAATATACGCGCTCGATCTCCTCCAGCTCCACGCCGGGATGAGCGATCAGGCAATGGGAGATGCGTTGGTTGTGCTCTGCCACGATATACAGATCGTGCTGTAAGAGGAGATCGTAGATACGATGGATACTCCCCGCCAGCGAGTTCTCCACAGGCACAACGCCTCGCTCGCACGTGCCCTCTTCGACCCTGGCAAACACCTCATCAAAGGTCTCACAGGGCTGTGGTTCTATATCCTCGCCCAAAAGGGCCACCGCCGCCTGTTCGCTGTATGCCCCCCTCTCTCCCTGAAAGGCTACGCGTAGTCTGTCTATCATGCTATATCCTTCTGACTCAGCTTCCCACGAGTATAGGGCACGAGCCCGCCAGCGTCAATAATATCCAACATGAATGGCGGATAGGGCGTGGCCTGATGTTCCTCGCCGGTGCTCACATTGTGTATGACGCCGCTGGCCAGATCGATCTCCAATGTCTGATCCTCTGCTGCCTCCTCCACCGCCTCAGGGCACTCTAGTATGGGCAGGCCGATGTTGATGGCATTGCGGAAAAAGATCCGCGCAAAAGTTTTGGCGACGACGCAGCTTATCCCGGAGGCCTTGATGGCCACGGGAGCGTGCTCACGCGAGGAGCCACAGCCAAAGTTTTTGCCCGCGACGATGATGTCACCGGGCTTCACTTCCTTGCCGAACTCGACGTCGATATCCTCCATACAGTGCGCAGCCAACTCGTCCTCCGCCGACACGTTTAGATAGCGGGCCGGTATGATGGCATCCGTGTCCACATTGTCTCCATACTTCCAGACGCGCCCACGAATCGTACTCACATGTCCTCCTTATCCTTTGTACACGTGCGCTATAGGGATATCAATCTTCCCATGCTTCCAGTTCGCGGTGTATGGCCTCTCGAACCACATCGATGTCGGGGGAAAGTTCCAGAGGGGGATTGCGTCGCGCTGGCTCCACATCGTCCAACGTATCCTCGTGATAGCCGATTTTGAATTTGGTGAACTTGAGGCCGTGTGCCGTAGAGATGACCACCACCCTGTCGTCCGAATCTATGACTTTTCGTTCCAGGAGTTTGAACAGGACCGCCAGGGCCACTCCTGTGTGAGGATCGGCGTACATGCCCGTCAGGTCGGCACGGGCCGCGGCGTCGGCCAGTTCATCCTCCGTGGCCTGCTCCACGAGGCCGTCGAACTGCCGCATCACGTTCACGGCTTTTTCATAACTCACAGGGTTCCCAATCTGGATGGCGCTGGCCAGAGTCTTTTCGGCCTGCAAGGCCACCAGATCTTTGAAATCGTTGAGGTAGCTACGATAGAAGGGGTTAGCTCGCTGGGACTGGGCCGCCACCAGGTTGGGGAGCTTGTCGATAAGCCCCAGCCGTTTCATGAGCAACAGGCCCTTGCCCAGGGCAGAGATGTTACCCAGATTCCCCACGGGGATGACGATCCAGTCAGGAACCTCCCAATCGAACTGTTGGACGATCTCGATGCCTATGCTTTTTTGTCCCTCGATGCGCAAAGAATTCATCGAGTTGGCGAGATAGATGGTGTTGTCCTCGGTGATCTCTTTGACGATGGCCATACAGCCGTCAAAGTCGGTATCCAGGGCCAGGACCAGGGCTCCGTTCGAGATGGGCTGTATCAGTTGGGCCGCCGAGACCTTGTTGCGGGGCAGAAAGACGATGGAGGGGATACCCGCCGCGGCACAGTAGGCGGCCAGGGCGGCCGATGTATCCCCCGTGGACGCGCAGGCCGCGGCCCTGACGGGAGAACCGTCCTCCATCATCTGCTTGACCACGCTGACCAGGACGGTCATGCCCAAATCTTTGAAGGACCCCGTGTGGCTGTTGCCACACATTTTGACCCACAGATCCTCCAGGCCTACCTGCTGCCCCAGACGCTGGGCCCAAAAGAGGTTGGTATGTCCCTCGAACATGGAGACCACGTTTTCATCCTCAACCTGGGGGCAGATCCATTCCTTTTTTCCCCACACGCCGCTGCCATAGGGCCACTCGTTGGTGCGGATGCGCGCGTCGAACAGGTTCTTCCATTCCGAGGCCGGACGCTCTGCCAGGGCATCCACGTCATGGGCAACCCGCAGCAAGCCTCCGCAGCGGGGGCAACGGTATATGACGTCAAAGATAGAATAGCGCCCTTTGCATCCTCGTATGCACTCGAACCAGGATGTGAATTCAGGCATGAGAACTGTTGGCCTCCGAATATGGCAAAGGAAAAACTTTGTAGCGAGTTCAGCCGGTCTGCACCACCTCTTTGGGTCCCCCGATATAGCCCAGGACGGCGCTTGCCGCGGCCACGGCCGGACTCGCCAGGTAAACCTCGCTCTCCACGTGTCCCATACGCCCCACAAAGTTGCGATTGGTCGTGGAGACACAGCGCTCCCCCGCGGCCAAGACGCCCATATAGCCCCCCAGACAGGGGCCACACGTGGGGGTGCTGAACACGGCGCCCGCCTGGACAAAGACCTCGGCCAACCCCTCCCGCACGGCGCGCAAATAGATGGCCTGGGTGCCGGGAATGATGATACATCGCAGGTTGTCGTTCACCTCGCGTCCTCGCAGGATCTCGGCCGCCTGCAGCAGATCGTCCCATCGACCGTTGGTGCAGGAGCCGATGACTACCTGATCGATCTCTATCGGTTCCACGCGGCTCAAGGGCCTGGCGTTGCTGGGTAGGTGAGGGAAGGCCACCTGGGGCTCGATGGCGCTGGCGTCGATCTCGATGACCTCGGCGTATTCGGCTCCCTCATCGGCGGCATACGCTTCGTAGAGGTGTTCATCACGCTCCGACATATAGGCTTCCGTCTTTTCATCGACGGGGAATAATCCCGCCATGGCGCCGGCCTCTATGGCCATGTTGGCCATGGTAAAGCGTCCGGCCATGGGAAGCGTGTCGATGGCAGAGCCCGTGAATTCCAGGGCCCGATAGAGTGCGCCGTCCACACCGATGCGCCCGATGGTATACAGGATTAGATCCTTCCCGCTCACCCAGGGCTGGAGTTCCCCCTCGTAAACGATCCTGGTCGTCTCTGGCACGCGCATCCAGATGCTGCCTGTGGCCATGGCCACAGCGATGTCGGTGGAGCCCATGCCGGTGGCAAAAGCCCCCAAGGCGCCGTAGGTGCAGGTATGGGAATCGGCGCCGACGACCACGTCGCCCGGCAGGACGAGTCCCTGCTCTGGCAGAAGGGCGTGCTCGATACCCATCCTGCCCACCTCGAAATAGTTTACGATGTCGTGGGCGTGGGCGAACTCGCGCATAATCTTGCATTGTTCGGCGGATTTGATGTCTTTGTTGGGTGCAAAGTGATCGGGGATCAGGGCGATGCGCTCTTTATCGAATACGTCGTCCACACCCAGACGCTCAAACTCTTGAATGGCCAGAGGAGCCGTGATGTCGTTGGCCAGCACCATATCCACTTCCACATCCGTGAAATCGCCGACGTGCACTTTTTCAGTGACATGGGCTGCCAGTATCTTTTGTGCCATCGTCAAAGGCTTACGTTTCTCCACGATTCACGTCCCCCTTGTCCACACTGCGCGCCCAAGCGTCGTGCAGGACCAACAAGTTCCGCCGGCCCCGCCGCCTGTATCGACTGGACGCTGATGAAAGCGACATCTGAGCATAGGGCAATCCCTGAGCGAACCGGGAGTCGGTCTCTCGATGCCAGCAGGAGGATACCCCATGCTCATCTCTATTTTACACGATCCTGAAAAATCATACACGTTCGGATTCACGCCGTGTTCCATCTTGGGGCTCGCCCACTATGGACACCAACTTGTTCAGGGCGCTCAAGTAGGCTCGCCCGCTGGCCACGATGATGTCCGTGCTCGCACCATGACCGCTAAAGACGTGGGTCTTTTTCCCCGTCTGCGGGTTGGTGGGCAAAATTGCATCATCCTCTATGGTGGCCTCGATGCGGATCGTGACTTCGCCTACCGCGTCGATACCCTCGGTGACCGCCTTGACCGAGAACTCGATCAACTCGTTGGAGACCTGAACGATGCGGTTTATGGCCTTATACACGGCGTCTACAGGACCCGTTCCATGGGAGGAATCGGTGACTGTGCTCCCATCGGGGGCTTCCAGGGACACCGTGGCCGTCGGGATGGCGTGATCGCCGCAGGTAACCTGCAGATGTTTCAGCCTATAAACCTCTCGGGGTTGAAACACCTCATCCGAGATGATGGCCTCCAGATCGCGCTCTGTGATGACCTTTTTTTTATCCGCCAACGACTTGAAGCGGGCAAAGGCACGATTGAGCTGATCCTCGTCCAGATGATACCCCATTTTTTCAAGTCTGTCAGAAAAGGCGTGTCGGCCCGAGAGCTTGCCCAGTACCAGCGTGCTCTTGGAGAGGCCCACCGTCTGCGCATCCATTATCTCATACGTCAAGCTGTTTTTCAAGATGCCGTCCTGATGGATGCCCGATTCATGGGCAAAGGCGTTGGCTCCCACGATGGCCTTGTTGGCCTGCACGTCCAGTCCCGTGTATTCGGAGACCATGCGGCTTGTGGGATAGATCTCCTGTGTGTCGATACCCGTCGACAGATCAAAGTACTTTTGTCGCGTGTAAAGGGCCATGACGATCTCTTCCAGGGCCGCGTTGCCGGCTCGCTCGCCAAGGCCGTTTATCGTGCATTCCACCTGACGGGCGCCTGCCTCGACGCCGGCCAGACTGTTCGCCACGGCCAGTCCCAGATCGTTGTGACAGTGAACGGAGATGATCGCGTCCTCTATGCCCGGCGTATTCTCCCGGATGCCCCGGATCAGGTCTTCAAATTCCTTGGGCATGGTATATCCTACCGTGTCCGGAATGTTGACCGTCGTCGCGCCGGCCTCGATGGCCACTTCCAATACCTTGTATACAAATTCCGGATCGGATCGCCCCGCGTCCATGGGGGAGAACTCGATGTCCTCACAGTAGGACTTGGCGTGGGAGACCATCTCTCGCGTATGCTCCACCACCTCTTCCCGCGTCATGTGCAACTGATGCTTCATGTGGATATCTGAAGTGGAGATAAAAGTGTGGATGCGTTTTTTCTCCGCGTCCTGTACCGCCTCCCATGCGGCGTCTATGTCGCTCTTGATACAGCGGGCCAGGCCGCAGATCATCGGTCCCTTGACCTCTTGCGCGATGCGTCTCACAGCTTCCAGATCCCCGGGAGAAGAAGCCGGAAAGCCGGCCTCGATGACGTCCACTCCCAGACGTGCCAACTGTTTGGAAATCTCTAATTTTTCATCGGCGTTGAGCGTCGCTCCTGGAGACTGCTCGCCATCGCGCAGCGTTGTGTCGAAAATGATTACCCTGTTGTTATCCATCTTGTTCCTCCCAATTTCCATCATCGATTTGCAAAAAGTCAGAGGCGTACAGGAGCCACTGTGCGGACCTCCCAATCCCATCCCCGCCGCCCGACGGGAGGTGGAACCCTCCTAGGAGGAGGCCCGCCTGAGTAGCGGTAGCTCCAGACTGTCGATAAGGGCCTGAAAGCTCGCCTCGATGATGTTGACGGAACATCCCACGGTCGTCCAAGCGTCCTCCCCGTTGCTGGCATCGATGAGCACCCGGGTGGAGGCCGCCGTGGCCGCCTGGGGATCGATGATGCGCACCTTATAGTCCGTCAGATGCACGGGCTCGAGCTGGGGATAAAAGGGCAGTAGCGCCTTGCGCAATGCGGCATCCAACGCATTCACGGGACCGTCGCCTTCTGCAGCGGTATGAATGATATCGCCACCCACCTCTGCCTTTACCGTGGCCTCGGCCAGAATATCCTTTTCCGTTCTCTTTTCCACCAGCACCAAAAAGTCGAGCACGCTAAAGGGTCGTTCATAATCGGGCTGCGCGCGGCGGATGAGGAGTTCGAAGGAGCCCTCTGCCCCCTCGAACTGGAAGCCCTGGCTTTCCAGGACTTTGATGCGCTCCACCAGGTGGCTCATCTCCTCGGCGTCGGGTTCCACATCCAGATCTAATTCCGACAGTTTGTGGGCGATGTTCCCTCGCCCAGAGAGTTCGGATACCAGCACGCGCATCTCGTTACCCACCAAAGCGGGGTCGATATGCTGATAACTGTCCGCGTTCTTGAGCAGGGCACTGGCGTGGAGTCCTCCTTTGTGGGCAAAGGCACTGTTCCCCACATAGGGGGCATATTCGTCCGGACGCAGGTTGGCGATCTCGCTTACATAGCGGGAAACGGGAGAGAGCATGGTGAGGTCACCATTGGCCAGGGCCTGACAGCCCATTTTGAGTTGCAGATTGGGAATGACGGTACAAAGGTTGGCGTTGCCGCAACGTTCGCCATAGCCGTTGATCGTGCCCTGCACGTGCATCGCTCCGGCTTCCACGGCTATCAGTGTGTTGGCCACGGCCACGCCGGCGTCTTCATGAGCATGGATACCCAATTTCGCGTCGGGAAGTGTCTCGTGTACTGTGGAGACGATATCCGATACATCGGAAGGCAACGTGCCCCCTTTTGTGTCGCAGAGTACCAGGCAGTCTGCGCCGGCCTGAGCGGCGGCGCGCAGGGTTTCCAGTGCATAGTCCGCGTCGAGCAAATAGCCATCAAAAAAGTGCTCGGCGTCGAACAGGACCTCCAGCCCCCGATCTTTTAGATAGGTCACCGTATCACGGATCATGTCCAGGTTCTCTGCTAAGGTGGTGCGTAGAACTTGTTTTACCTGCATCGTGGAGGACTTGCCCACGATGACGGCCACAGGGGTGCCCGCTTCCAGTAGCGCGCGTATATTATCATCCTCCTCGACAGGCACGTCCGCGTGCCGTGTATTGCCAAAGGCGGCGATCTTTGCATGGTGGAGATCCAAGTCCCGCGCGCGGGCAAAGAATTCCACCTCCTTGGGATTGGAGCCCGGATATCCGCCCTCTATATAGGTCACGCCGAGGCGATCCAGTTCCTGCGCTATGCGTAGCTTGTCCTCAACCGATAAAGATATTCCTTCTCGCTGTACACCATCGCGAAGCGTCGTATCCAAAACAGAGATTCGCTTAACCATGCTCTCGTCTATTTTCTCCCGGCGTGCCAGCACGCGTTCGTGCTGGCACGCCACTCCCAGTGTCTATTTCGCGTCGAGCCAAGGCATCATATCACGCAGTTTGCGTCCCACCTTTTCGATTAGGGTATTCTGTTCTCGTTTGCGCATCAGATTAAAGCTGGGACGACCGGCCTGGTTCTCCAGGATCCAACTGCGCGCATAAGTGCCATCCTGAACATCCTTGAGCAGTTTTTGCATCACTTCTCTGGTCTCCTCGGTGACGATCTTGGGGCCGGCCGTATAGTCACCGTGCTCTGCCGTATCACTCACCGAATAACGCATGTAGGATAGGCCACCCTGATAGATGAGGTCGACGATGAGTTTCATCTCGTTTACACACTCAAAATAGGCGATCTCGGGCTGATAGCCCGCTTCCACCAGGGTCTGAAAACCGGCCTTCATCAGGGCCGTGATGCCGCCGCAGAGCACCGCCTGCTCGCCAAAGAGATCAGTCTCCGTCTCCTCTGCAAAGGTGGTCTCGATGACGCCCGCCCGGGTGCAGCCAAGCCCTTTGGCATAGGCCAGGGCCAAAGCCGCCGCCTCGCCCGTGGCGTCCTGATAGACGGCCAGCAGACCGGGAACGCCCTGCCCCTCGGGAAAGATCTCTCGAACCCTGTGCCCCGGGGCTTTGGGGGCGATCATGGTGACGTCCACATTCTCTGGCGGTATGATCTGGCCATAGTGGATGGAAAACCCGTGGGCGAACATGAGCATGTTCCCCTCGTCCAGATTGGGGGCGATGGATTCCTCATAGATGGCCGGCTGCACGTGATCGGGTACCAGCATCATGATGATGTCGGCCTCCGCCGCGGCATCGGCTGATAGCTTGACGTCCAGGCCCGCCTCTTCGGCCTCGGCCCAGGAACTGCTGCCCTTGTACAGGCCAACGCACACGTCACAGCCGCTGTCCCTCAAGTTAAGGGCGTGCGCGTGTCCCTGACTGCCATAGCCGATGACGGCAATCTTTTTGCCTTCCAACAGGTCAAGATCCGCATCCTCATCATAGTAGATGGTAGCCATTGCTTTTTCCTCCATAAAATATGCTAACGTGCTGGGTGCTCTCCCTGTGAGAGCATGCCCGATGCAAACCAGACTAAGATGTGCAGTGCCTCTATTGTTCGCCGTTCGTATTCTGTGCGCCGCGAGCCATGGCCACCCGGCCCGTACGTGTGAGCTCTTTCAGGCCAAAGGGACGTAGTATCTCGATCAACGAGTTGACCTTGTCCTCTGTTCCCGTGATCTCCACGGTCATGGAATCGTGGGAGACGTCGATGATCTGCGCCCGAAATATATCCACGAGCTGTTTGACCTCTGCCCGTTTGCCCGAAGGGGCATGTATCTTGATCAGTGCCAGTTCACGGATCACGGCCTCCTGATCGTCGATCTCGCTCACCTTGGTCACGTCTATCAGTGTATAGAGCTGTTTTATCACCTGCTCCAGCACGGCATCGTTTGCGTGTACTACGATGGTCATGCGCGAGATATTCGGCGTCTCGCTGTGCCCGACGGTCAGACTCTCGATGTTGTAGTTGCGTCTTCGAAAAAGATTCGATACACGGCTGAGTACGCCGGGCCTGTCGGCCATCAGGGCGACCAGCGTGCGTCGTGAATAGTCCTCATTCAACGGTACTGCACTCATAATTTTACCTCTCCAATTAGATCCTGTCCTAGCGCCGCCTAGTCCTCTTCTACGGGACGTCGGAGCATACGATCGATGGGTTTCCCGGCAGGCACGATGGGAAACACGTTATGTTCCTGTTCGATGTGAAAGTCGATGAGTATGGGCCCTTCTGTGGCCTGTGCCTCTTGTAGGGCCTCTGCCACTTTGCTCTTTTCCTCGACCGTCCGGCCCGGAATACCATAGGCCTGGGCCAACTTGGCGAAATCCGGCCCAACGATACGGGTCGCCGAATAATTCTTTTCGAAAAAGAGCTCTTGCCACTGGCGCACCATGCCCAGATAGCCGTTGTTCAGGATCACGATCTTGATGGGCAATTCTTCCTGCACTATGGTCGTCAACTCCTGACAGGTCATCTGAAATCCCCCATCGCCCGCCACTGCCCACACTGGACACTCGGGTCGGCCCACGGTGGTGCCGATGGCGGCCGGTAGGGCAAAGCCCATGGTCCCCAGTCCACCCGAGGTGATCAGGCCACCAAATCGCTGATGCAAATAGTACTGGGCTTCCCACATCTGGTTCTGCCCCACGTCGCTGACCATGATGGCCTTTCCCTCAGTGAGTTCCCAAATATTGCGAACCACATATTGGGGCTGCAGTTTGTCCGATTCTTTGAAGAGTATATCCCTGGAGAGGCTATCCTCCCGCCTCTTCTCTATCCAGGCGAGCCAGTCTTTGTGGCGGGCCGGCTGGACGAGGGGCAGGAGATCTTCCAATACATTCCGGGCGTCTCCCACGATGGGCACGTCCACGGGGACCCGTTTACCGATCTCGGCCGGCGAGATGTCGACGTGGATGACTTTTGCCTTGGGGGCAAAAGTCTCGGCGCGGCCGGTCAGGCGATCGTCAAAGCGCGCCCCGATGCCGACGATCAGGTCGGTCTCTTGAAGGGCATGGTTCACATACGCCTCACCATGCATGCCTCCCATTCCAAGACAGAGTTCATGGGTCTCTGGTATGGCCCCCTTGCCCAAGAGGGAGGTGACGATGGGTATGTGGGCCTTTTCGGCCAAGGTGCGTAGTTCCTCTTCTGCCTCTGCGATGATGACGCCGCGCCCCGCGAGTAAAAGGGGGCGCCGCGCCTCGTTGATCATCTCTGCGGCCTGGCGCACCTGACGCATGTTCCCCTGTAGATGGGGTTTGTAGCCGGGCAGGTTGATGCTTTCCGGATATGTGAACTCGGTCTCTGCCATCTGCGCGTCCTTGGCGATGTCGATGAGCACGGGGCCGGGACGTCCCGTGCGGGCGATATAAAAGGCCTCTTTGACCACCACAGGCATGTCCTTCACGTCGGTCAGAAGGTAGTTGTGTTTGGTGATGGGCATGGTGATGCCGGTGACGTCGGCCTCCTGAAAGGCGTCGGTCCCCAGGGCCGAGGAGGCCACCTGTCCCGTGACGGCCACAAGGGGAGAGGAGTCCATATACGCTGTGGCGATGCCCGTGACCAGGTTTGTGGCGCCGGGGCCCGAGGTGGACATGCAGACGCCAACCTTACCCGTCGCCCGGGCATAGCCGTCGGCAGCATGGGCCGCCGCCTGTTCGTGACGCATGGTCACATGACGGATGGGATAGTTTGGCATCTCGTGATAGACGGGCATGATGGCTCCGCCGGTGATACCGAAAACGACCTCTACGCCCTCACGCTCGAAACATTTCCAAAGAATCTTTGCTCCATTCAATTTCATACGCGGTTTCCTCCGTTGCTATGGCGGCGGATTGGCGACCTCCTCGACGAATATCCAACGCCTGACATTACAATAAACATTCTATTCTGCGAATACGGCTCCCGTGCTTGCCGAGGTGACCATCTGCGCATAGCGGCGCAGATACCCGCCCGGCACGTCGGGTTCATAGGGAGGCAGCGCCTCGAGACGCCGCGCGATCTCCTCTTCTGACACCTCAAGGGTCAGGCGGTGTGCCGGGATGTCGATGGAGACGATGTCACCATCCTGGACGGCCGCCACAGGTCCCTGTGCCGCGGCCTCGGGCGAGACGTGGCCGATGGCCGCTCCCCGGGTGGCGCCGGAAAAGCGCCCGTCGGTTATGAGGGCCACGCGGTCGTCCAATCCCATGCCCGATAGCAGAGACGTGGGGGTCAGCATCTCGCGCATCCCCGGACCGCCCTTGGGCCCCTCGTAACGGATAAAGAGGACGTCCCCCTCCTCGAATTCGCGATTGGTGATGGCCGCTGTGGCCTCCTCTTCTGAGTCAAAGACGCGGGCCGGCCCGCTGTGCTGCATCATGCGCGGGGCAACGGCTGCGCTCTTGACCACGGCTCCCTCTGGGGCCAGGTTGCCAAAGAGGATGGCCAGTCCTCCCGTTGGCGAGTAGGGATTCTGTCCAGAACGAACCACCTTGCGGTTCACGATCGCATAGTCGGGAGCCCACCGGGAGCCCGGCTGAAGATTCTCCTCCACCGAGTTCCCCGTCACTGTAAGGGCGTCCCCTTGCAGCAGATCCAGTGTCTCGAGTTCGTGCAGGATAGCGCCGATGCCGCCAGCATAATAGAGATCTTGGATATGCTGATCGCTGGCTGGCGAGAGCTTGCAAAGATGGGGGGTATTGCTGCTGAAATCGTTGAGAGCGTGCAGGTCAAAGTCGATGCCCGCCTCGTGGGCGATGGCCAGAAGATGGAGCACCGAGTTCGTCGAGCCTCCCATGGCCATATCGGTGGTAAAGGCGTTGTAGAAGGCCTTGGTCGTCAGGATGTCGCTGGGCCTGATATCCTCGCGTAGGAGATCCATCACCTTCATACCCGCCAACTGGGCCAGGGCATAGCGCTCTGAAGCCACGGCCGGTGTCGTGCCATTGCCGGGCAGGGCAATGCCCAGCGCCTCGCACATACAACCCATGGTATTGGCTGTGAACATGCCCGCACATGAACCGCACCCGGGGCAACAGGCCCGCTCGATGCGCTCCACTTCCTCCTCGCTCATCTCGCCCTTTCTCGCCGCGCCCACGGCCATAAAGGCGCTGTTCAGGTCGAGGGATTCCCTGCCCAGTCGGCCGGCCAGCATGGGGCCGCCGGTCACGACGATGGCGGGAAGATCCAGCCGCGCAGCGGCCATCACCATGCCGGGAACGATCTTGTCGCAGGAGGGGATCAGCACCAGGGCATCAAAGGCGTGACCCTGGGCGACGGTCTCTACCGAATCGGCGATGAGCTCGCGCGAGGGCAGCGAGTATTTCATTCCCTGATGCCCCATGGCGATGCCGTCGCAGACGCCGATGGTGTTGGCCTCAAAGGGCGTTCCCCCTGCACGGTAGACCCCCGCCTTGACCGCCTCGGCGACGCGGTCCAGATGGACGTGGCCGGGGATGATCTCGTTGAAGGAATTGATGACCCCGACAAAGGGTCTCTCTATATCCTCATCAGTACGTCCCAAAGCGCGCAAAAGGGAGCGATGCGGCGCTCGTTCCAGCCCACGTTTGGCGATATCACTCTTCACGGCGACTCTCCTCTCGATAGTAGCAAAGACATCTCGGGTGTTTCACAATGGAGACCATCGTCCATGGGGATGAGTATCTCATGGACCACGGCCCCCTTGCTGTTGCGGAGAGCTCCTCTTTGAGCTCCCTGACGTTATGGAAGGGCAAACAAAAACCCCTTACCGCTTGGGGTAAGGGGTTTTTGTCTAAATTGGGATTCTGTAACTATCGCGCCCCCCTCCCAACCGGCGTTAGCTCCTCAATAATGACAAGGAGCTCAACTAGAACGAGCAAAACGACGCCAATTGTGAGGAGGCTTATATTAGACATAATATCTTTCACCCTTTCTACGCTGCGTGGAGTATAGCATATCCCGGGAGAGCTGTCAAAACGCGATTTGATTGTGCATTCCGTCGATCTATCATTTGCCGTCCCAGTGTACTAGATGCTATAATGCGCCCACTGTCACCGGATGAGGAGATAGAGGATGAAACTGAGTCGGGAAGAGGTCCTGCACATTGCCGAACTGGCCAAGTTGGGCATCACGGAAGAAGAAACTGAGCAGTTCACAGAGCAACTCTCCGACATTCTCGACTATTTTGATATGCTGAGTCGCCTGGATACGTCGGATATATCGCCGACGGCCCAGGCCATCCACATGCGTAACGTCACCCGACCCGACGAGGTGGAAGCCTCCCTCGCCCCCGAGGAGGCATTGAAGAACGCCCCTGAGCGGGAGGGAGGCTTTTTCCGGGTCGAGCCAATTCTCGAATAATCTGGAGAAACTGGCACTTTTGGGTATCCCTGTCGTTTTTATCGCTGGAGGCAAGCATCTTGAATTTACACGAACTGACCATCCATCGGGCGCATCAGCTGCTGCGCGGGGAGGAGATCTCCTCTGTGGAACTCACAGAGGCCGTTCTGGCACGCATCGAGGCGGTGGAGGATGACGTTCGTGCCTATCTCAATCTTACGCCGGACCTGGCCCTGAAAGATGCCGAAGCGGCCGACGCTCGGCGGGCCCGGGGAGAGGATCACCCCCTGTTGGGAATTCCCCTGGCCATCAAGGATGTGCTGAGCACCAAGGACGTGGAGACGACGTGTGGGTCGCGCATTCTCGAGGGCTATATGCCGCCCTTTGACGCCACCTGCGTGGCCAGGCTGCGCCGGGCGGGGGCCGTTTTCCTGGGCAAGACGAATACGGACGAGTTCGCCATGGGTTCTTCCACTGAGAACTCGGGCTATTTTACGACCCATAACCCCTGGGAGCTCGGTCACGTACCTGGGGGGTCCAGCGGAGGGAGCGCCGCTGCCGTGGCCGCCGACGAGTGCATCGCGGCCCTGGGCACCGACACAGGAGGAAGCATCCGACAGCCCGCCGCTTTCTGCGGCGTGGCCGGTCTGAAGCCAACCTATGGCCGCGTCTCCCGCTATGGATTGGTGGCCTTTGCCTCCTCCCTCGATCAGGCCGGGCCCCTGTGCAAGGATGTTCGCGACTGCGCGATTCTCCTGCGCACCATGGCTGGGCACGATCCTCAGGATTCCACCTCCGTCGATCTCGACGTGCCCGACTATGCGGAGGCGCTACGTCCCGATCTGGAGGGCGCCCGTCTGGGGGTGCCAAAAGAGTACTTTGTGGAGGGAATGCAGCCCGGTTTGGAGGAGAGAGTGCGGGCGGCCCTGGAGATGTGGGAAGAGTTGGGAGCCGAGATTGTAGAGGTCTCTATGCCACACACGGAATATGCGCTGCCCACCTATTATATCATTGCCCCGGCAGAGGCCTCGGCCAACCTGGCCCGTTATGATGGGGTGCGCTATGGGTTCTCGCATCCAGAGGCCGAGAATATCTGGGACGCCTATCGCAAGACGCGGCAGGAAGGCTTTGGCGCCGAGGTGAAGCGACGTATCATGTTGGGCACCTATGCCCTCTCCGCCGGTTACTATGATGCCTACTATCTCAAGGCGCAAAAGGTGCGCACCCTCATCAAGGATGACTTTGACCAGGCCTTTGAGACCTGTGACGCTCTCGTCGCTCCCACCACGCCGACAACGGCCTTTCGCATCGGCGAAAAGACGGACGATCCCCTGCAGATGTATCTGGGGGATATCTTTACCCTCTCGTTGAACCTGGCAGGCGTGTGCGGTATGTCCATTCCCTGTGGATTTATCGAAGGGATGCCCGTTGGCCTTCAGGTCTTTGGCGATGCCTATGACGAATCCACCGTGCTGCGCATCGGCTACGCTTACGAGCAGGCTACGGACTGGCATATGCGCCGCCCCCCCATCTAGCGAAGAGAAGCCATTGACAGGTCACCCTTTGGTGGTTCCATGAAAGGAAGGTTCGGTTGACAATGAAGGTCATCATTCCCCTGGCTGGATTCGGTACCCGTTTGCGTCCCCATACCTGGTCCAAGCCGAAACCGTTGGTAAACGTCGCCGGCAAGCCCGTCCTTGGCCACATCCTGGACAAGTTCGAAGCGGTCGATGTCAAGGATGTGGTCTTTATCATTGGTTGGCTGGGCGATCAGATACGGGAGTACGTGCAGGCCAACTATGATTTTGACGCCCATTACGTGGTGCAGGAAGAACTCAAGGGCCAGGCTCATGCCATCTATTTGGCTCAGGAGCATTTGGAAGGCCCCTGTCTCATCGCCTTTGTGGATACCCTCTTTGAGGCCGACCTCTCGGCGCTGTCCTCGGTGGATGCCGACGGCGTCCTCTTTGTGCAGGAGGTGGAGGATCCCCGTCGCTTTGGTGTCGTCGTCGAGGAGGGGGATCGCATCGTGCAGCTCATCGAAAAGCCAGACGGGTTCGAGCATCGCAAGGCTATGATCGGCGTCTATTATGTTCGGGAGGGGGCTGCGCTGACCAAAGCCATCGAGCATCTCCTTGCTCACGATATGCAGACCAAGGGCGAGTATTATCTCGCCGATGCCTTCCAGGTTATGATCGATCGGGGTGCCAGGATCATCAGCCAGCCGGTCTCTGTGTGGGAGGATTGTGGCAAGCCAGAGACGGTTTTGCAGACCAACCGCTATCTCTTGAAGCACGGTCATGCACAGGAGATAGAGACGAAGGATAGCGTGTTGGTGCCCCCTGTGCATATTGCCAGGAGCGCCAAGATCGAGAATGCTGTGGTGGGCCCCTATGTGACGGTGGGTGAGGATGTGCAGATCAGGAATGCCGTGCTGCGCGATAGTATCGTGGAGGATGGATCGCGGGTGGATAATGTTATCCTCGAGAACTCGCTCATCGGCCGCCGCGCCTCTATCACGGGCTCGGTTCGTCAGTTGAATGTGGGAGATGATAACCAGATCGATATCGTCCAATAGGTGTCGATGGAGAGTCTAGCGCATGATTGTTGGGGTGCCCACAGAGATAAAGGACAGTGAGAATCGCGTCTCGCTGACGCCCGAGGGCGCTGAGGCGCTGGCTCACGACGGTCACCATGTTTTGGTGCAGGCGGGAGCAGGGGCGGGTAGCGGGTTCAGTGACGAGGCGTATGTGGAGAGCGGCGCACAGATTCTGGATTCCGCCGAGGAGGTGTACGAGGCGGCGGAGATGATCCTGAAGGTAAAGGAGCCGTTGCCCAGCGAGTATTCCCTGCTGCGATCCGGCCTGTTGCTTTTTACCTATCTTCATCTGGCGGCCGATCCATCGCTCACCGAGAGACTTTTGGAAGCAAAGGTGACGGCCATAGGCTACGAGACGGTGCAGCGGGAGGACGGTACCCTTCCCCTCCTTGTGCCCATGAGCGAGATTGCGGGCAAGATGGCTGTGCAGATCGGCGCGCACTATTTGGAGGCACCTCAGGGCGGGCGAGGCGTTCTGTTAGGCGGTGTGCCCGGCGTGCTCTCGGGCAGCGTGGTCATACTGGGGGGCGGTACGGTGGGTAGCAATGCTGCGGAGGTGGCTTTGGGGCTTGGCGCCCGGGTGACCGTCATCGACATTGATCTGGGCCGGCTACGTTACTTGTCTCAGGTAATGCACGGTTCCCTCAATACCATCGCCTCTCATCGGCGCAACATCATCGAGGCTGTACGGCGTGCCGAACTCGTTATCGGGGCCGTTCTGATTCCGGGAGCCAGGGCGCCCATCCTCGTGTCCGAGGCTTTGGTTGGAGAGATGGCGCCCGGGTCCGTGATCATTGACGTGGCCGTCGATCAGGGTGGATGTATCGAGACCAGTGAGCCCACATCGCACAGCGAGCCCACGTATACGGTACACGACGTTGTGCATTATGCCGTACCCAACATGCCCGGAGCGGTGCCCAGGACGTCCACCTATGCGCTTTCCAACGCTACCTTGCCCTATATCACGAAACTGGCCAATCTGGGCGTTGAAAAGGCTCTGGTTCAGGATCCTGCCCTGCGAAGGGGAGTCAATACCATGGAGGGGCACGTCACCCACGAGGCGGTGGCCAAAGCCTTTGATCTGGAATATATTCCCCTGGAAGAGCTCATCTGAGCTCATCAAGAAAGGAGTTTAATGCAGTTGCGTACCAAACGATATCTATTGATTGGGGCGCTGTTGGTGATGTGGTTGGTCACCTCGGCCTGTTCTTGTAGCGGGCTTTTGCGGGGGGCCACTCGCCTGGGCGAGGAGTTCATATCCCCCACTGCGACGCCGGTGAGAGGGCCCTCTGCTGGAGAGGAGGTTTCCACCCCCTTGCCCACTCCGACCGCCACATCACTTTCCGAGAAAACCGCTCCCCCGCTTTTCCCCGAGGCGTCCGATGAATCCTTTGACATTCGGCTCACCGAACAGAAGCTCAACGAATACCTAGCGGACCAGGCGTTGGAGCAGGAGGGAGTAGTCATCAGCGATATGGCCGCAACCATAGGCGAGGAACGCATATCGCTCACGTTCCGTGTGGCACACGAGGGTTCGGGGATCGACGGAGGCGTTACGGTGCATGGTGTACCCAGGGTGGAGGATGGTCAGGCATATGTGGAGATCCAGGATTTTGCCCTGGACGACAGCATATCGGGCTTTAAGCGCATCGTGGCCAATAGCCTGATCGAGGCCGCCCTAGAAAGCTATGAGACGGATCAGGGGATTCCCATTCCGGTGACCCATCTGGAGTTTGATGAGATTCAGTTGATGCCGGGGGCCATTCGCGTCACCGGTCGCACGCGCTGAAAAGACGACTTTGTGAGGAGACCAGCAAATGTGGCAGGAGTTCAAGGACTTTATTCAACGAGGAAATGTGCTCGATATGGCTGTGGGTATCGCCGTGGGCACGGCCTTCAAGAGCGTGGTCACCTCTATGGTGAACGATCTGATCATGCCTCCCATCAGCCTCTTGCTGGGAACGGCCGATTTCACAAATCTATTCATCGTGCTGAGACGGGGCAAGGAGGCCGGTCCCTATGTTACGCTCCAGGCGGCCGGTGATGCGGGTGCCGTCACGCTGAACTATGGCGTTTTCATCAACACGGTGGTGAGCTTTTTCATCATCGCCTTTGCCATCTTTCTTATCTTACAGGTGGTGCAAAGGGCCATGCCCAAGCCGGAAGAGGAGCCTGTACCGGCTCCCACCACGAAAAAGTGCCCCTATTGCCAGACTGACATCCCCATCGATGCGGTGCGCTGCCCGAACTGCACCTCGGAACTGGAAGGTGGAGACATCTCCTGACGGCGATTCGGGGATAATGGTTGCTGGCACTTGTAACGATTTCGAAAGGAGAGAAAGATGCCCAGGAAACTGGTCTGTGTGGGTAAAGAGGAACTGGAGTGGCAGGTTTACGAGGAACCCGACCTGGAAGCCTGCGAGGTACGCGTTCGCGCCCAATTCGCCGCCACCAAGCATGGCACAGAGATGGCCTTCTTCAAGGGCTACGCGGGATCCAGGGGCGTCTATGATCCCGAATATCAGGTCTTTTGCCGCGATGTCGAGCAAGGAGAGTTGTACCCCTTCCACGTGGGTAACATGATGGTGGGGGAGGTAGAAGCGATCGGGCCGGAGGTCAGCCATGTAGAGGTGGGAGACAGTGTGTGCATTTATAGTTCCTTTCGTGAGACATCTGTCGTGCAAGAGAACGCCTGTTGGAAGATGTCCCCTGAAATGTCCTGGAAGTCGGCCGTCTGCCTGGATCCGGCCGATTTCGCCCTGGGGGCTATACGCGACGGGCACGTGCGCGTCGGTGATGCCGTGGCCGTCTTTGGTTTGGGGGCCATTGGTCTCATGGTGATCCAGTTCGCCAGGTTGGCCGGGGCGCATCCCGTCATCGGTGTGGAGCCCCTCTCCAACCGGCGGGACGTGGCGCAGGAACTGGGTGCGGATCTCACGCTGGATCCCACGGCCTGCGATGCCGGCCTGGAGATCAAGCGTGCCACGGGAAAGCGGGGCGTGGACGTGGCCATCGATTACAGCGGGGCCAAGGACGCGGTTCAGCAGGCCCTGCGGGGGGTGGCCTATGGGGGGAACGTGGTGTTGGGGTCCTTTCCCGCGCCTTACGCCCCGGGACTGGACCTGGGCGCTGAATCACACATCAATGTGCCTGACGTGATCTTTTCGCGAGCCTGCAGTGAGCCCAATCGAGACCACCCGCGCTGGGACAACGACCGCATCTATGATGTCTGCTGGCGGCTGCTATGCGAGGGGGCGATCACGGGGGAGCCCATTGTGCGTCCCGTGGTACCCTTTGATGATTTGTTGGAAGAATACCCTCGAGTGGCCGCCCACGCCGAGGCCGGGGTCAAATTGGGCGTGCGCTATTAGTTGGGGGTTGATGGAACGGAGGTGAGGGATGTCCGTAAAACAGTGCGTGGTGCTGCCGCTCTTTTTCGAGCCCGAGCGGATGTCGCTGGATCGTTTCTGTCAGACGGTAGCGGAGATCGGTTACGCGGCTATAGAGGTGATGCAGCCCGGGGAGGATCTGAAAGAGATTGTGGAGACGGCAGCGCGACATGATCTGGCCGTGGCCAGCATGGTGGGACACGCCTCTCTACAGGATGGCCTCAACAAGCGTGAGAATCACGAACGCATCGAGGAGGAACTGCGCGGCTCCATCGATCTGGCTGCCACGCATGGCATCGGGGGCTTGATCTGCTTTAGCGGCAACCGCAATCCGGGGCAGAGCGATCTGGAGGGCATGGTAACCTGTGCCCGGGGGCTGCGACGCATCGCCCCGTACGCGGAGGAAAAAGGGGTGAACCTGAACGTCGAGTTGCTTAACTCGAAGGTGAATCATCCCGGCTATCAGTGCGATCGCACCGATTGGGGCGTAGCACTCTGCGAGATGGTGAACAGTCCCCGGGTTAAACTGCTCTATGATATCTACCATATGCAGATCATGGAGGGGGACCTGATCCGCTCCATACGGAAGAATGTCCACTGGATCGGCCATTTTCATACGGCGGGCAACCCGGGCCGCCGCGACCTGGACGATAGACAGGAACTGAACTATACGGGCATCTGCCGCGCCATCGGCGAGACCGGCTACGATCTCTATGTGGGGCACGAGTTCACGCCCAAGGGAGATCCCATGGAGGCGTTGGAGTACGCCTATGCCGTGTGCGCTCCTGGCAAGGAGTGAAAAAGGGTACTCTGTCCTGTGAGATAGGAGGTGGCTATGGAGAATGGAACTGTCATTAGCCCCCATGAAAGACTGAAGGCAAAATACAGGATCAATACGCTGCTCATCTTTGTCTTTCTGATCTTTCCCCTTGTCTTTTTG
>JAWLEV010000037.1:0-25704 GCA_041685915.1 Anaerolineae bacterium
AATGGAACTGTCATTAGCCCCCATGAAAGACTGAAGGCAAAATACAGGATCAATACGCTGCTCATCTTTGTCTTTCTGATCTTTCCCCTTGTCTTTTTGGGGTTGATCCCCGAACTGGGATGGTGGTATGTAGCCATCTTTATGGCGGCCAATATCTTGTGGCTCGTGCCCGTGTTGCTGGCCTTTATACCAGCCTACTACCGCTCGTTGGAGTATGAACTGTCGAACGATGAGGTGATCGTACACAAGGGGGTCATCACCAAGACGGTGGATGTAGTCCCCTACAACATGATCACCAACATCTCTATCAAGCGGGGCCCCGTGGACCGATGGCTGGGCCTGGGCAGTCTGGCCATACACACAGCCGGTTACAGTCAGAGCAGCGCGGCCGAGGCGTCTTTGGTTGGCCTTGGGGAGTATGAGGACATCCACAAAAGGATACTCTCCGCTGTGCGGGAGTATCGCGCTGGGGGAGCAACAAAGCCGGCTGTTGAGGGCGCAGTGGCGCTGGAAGAAGCCTCGACGACGGATCTCCTTGCGCGTATTCTGGAAGAACTACAGGCCCTACGAGAGAGTCTGGATAGCCAAGAATAGGTGGGAGGCGCTGATGGCGCCTCCCGGTCATTGCTCAGTCTGTGGAGGTGTCCGGCGTACTGGTGGGCCGTGGCGTCGGCGAGGGGTGAAGGGCTTTCCATTTTTCCAGTATCTCTACCATATCCGCGTCGTCAGTATAACTGTCATCCAGGGCGACAGCCTCTATCTCTCCATCCACCAGGTTGCCCTGGGCGTCAAAGTCTACCTTCAGATGCCCTATCCATTCTCCCCGATAGCCCTGTTGTACTATTAACGTGTCTCCTACCCGCTCGGGCTCGCGCATCAGTTTGCGCGTATTGCCGCCGATGATGATATCGATCCCCGGTACTTTTTCAGCCAGGGCCCTGTCCTCGTCCAGTCCCAGATGCGAGAGGACGATCAGAACATCGACCTGATCCCGCAATTCGTCCACGTATCTCTGGGCTGTCTCCATAGGATCGAGCACCTGGATCTGCTCTTTGATTTTGGAATCCGCATTGACATCGGCCTCGCTCAGTCCGACGGTGCCCACCGTGATTCCCTGCCGCTCCAGTATCACATAGGGGTCAAAGATCGGATCCTGCGAACCCTTTTCCACCACGTTGGCGGATAGCAGATCAAAGTCAGCGCTTTCCTCTATTTCCTTGAGGGTCTCCAGTCCCAGAGAGAACTCCATGCGTCCCAGGGTCAGGGCATCGTAACCCATGGCGTTCATGCCCTCTACGATGACGCCTCCCTTACTTTCGAGCGATATCAGTGTGCCAGCGAGCGAGTTTCCTGCATCAAGGATGAAAAGGGGATTCTGGCTGTTCTGTTCTTCTTTTATAAAGCTGGCCCGACGGGCCAAGCCACCCTTGGGGATCCCTCAACCGCAGGGGTCCACTTCTCCATAGGTGTCGTTGGTATGCAGGATTGTAAGTTGGAAGGGCTTTTTCTCTGTGGGTACCTCTTCGTCCTCGGCGGCCGGCGTGGTGGTGCTGTCAGCAACTGTGGGAGCAGAGGGGTTGCCATCGGATTGCACAGCCGCGGTTTGGGACTCTGCGACAGTCGTGGCCGGGGGTAGCGTGGCCTCAGCGGCGGGCTGACACCCCGCCAGGCCTATTCCGCTGAGCAAGACTAGGATGAAGCCCAGGCACAGGGTGTCGCGCGGAAGGGTTCTGCATTCTGAACGAGCCATTCTGTGGAGTATCAAGACCGTCTCCTCCATGCACCTTGCGTTAGTTTAAGAATGATTGAAATGCTCATAGAGTATACAGTATTTGTCTCCAAAAGCGCAAATCCTGTGGGACAGTGTTCTGTTGTGTCCTGTGAAAAGAATCACTGCTTCGACTTGACAAAACCTTTCCTGTTCGGTATCCTTGTAAAAAGCTCGCACTCAAAGTTGAGGAATTCGGCGTATGTGCCGTGCAGCGAAGCAGGACTTGGCTGCACGGTGCTTTTTGTTCTTAAGGAGATGATGGTGAAGAATTTATCCCATACAATCAACGGCATTGAGCGTTCTCCCATCCGTTTCATGTTGGATCGGGCTGCCCAGGTGCCCGATGCCATCCACCTGGAGATCGGGCAGCCGGATTTCCCGACACCCCCTCACATCATCGAGGCGGCTGTGGATGCCGCGCGCCATGCCTATACGGGATATACGGCCAATGCGGGCATGTGGCGGCTTCGCAAGGCCGCGGCGACGAAATTGGCCCGTGAGAACGACATCCGCGTCTCTCCGGAGCAGATCGTCGTCACTATCGGCGCCATGGAAGGCGTCTTTGCCTCCATGGCGGTTCTTCTCGATCCGGGCGATCAGATCTTGCTTCCTGACCCCGGATATGGTAATTTTGTGATGGCTTCCAGGCTCGTCCACGCAGATTGCAGGCTCTACCCCACGTTGATCGACCACGGCTTTATCCCCGATTTTGAGGCCCTTGATGAGATGGTCACCGACCGCACTAAGGCCTTTTTCGTCAACAGCCCTTCCAATCCCACGGGCGCTGTCTACCCAAAAGAGATTTTACGCGAATGCCTCGAATTTTGCCGGCGGCACGATCTGTATCTCATCTCCGATGAGACATATGATCGCTTGATCTTTGAGGGGCAGCACTTTAGTCCTGCCAGATGGGACGATGAGGGGCGCGTGATAAGCATCTTTACCGTCTCCAAGACCTATTCCATGACAGGCTGGCGGGTGGGCTATGTGGCGGCCAACGACGACGTGGTACATGCCATGATCAAGATTCAGGAGCCCATCGTATCCTGCGTGAATACCGTCGCCCAACATGCGGCCACGGCCGCCCTCACGGGGCCGCAGGACTGTGTGAAAGAGATGTTGGCGCACTATCGCAAGAGGCGCGATCTGGCCGTCGATCTGGCCGAGCAACTTGGACTGACGGTTTCCTATCCTCAGGGCGCCTTTTACATGCTGGCGGATATTTCGACCCAATCCTTGAATTCCCTGGATTTTGCCTGTGAACTGCTGGAAGAAGAGAAGGTGACCGTGGCTCCTGGCTGCGCTTTTGGGGATCTGTGTGATCGGTACGTGCGTATCTCCCTGTGCGCCAGTGAGGAGGATTTGACCACGGGACTCACACGCCTCGCACGTCACCTCCCACAGTCCTCGGAACGGGTACACTGTTTGCAGTCCCTCGGCGCCACGTGAACCACGTGCGCGCATTGTTCGGGCACATATGGGCTAGCCGAGAACAGAATCCGATCCAAAGGAGAATTATTCTATCATGATCGAGAGCGATTGCGAGGGTTTTATCGCCGATCTCCGGCGACAATATGAGAAGACATATCCTCACTCTGGGATGGCGCATGCGCGGGCCAAAAAGGTTCTCGTGGATGGTATAAGCCACGGGGCGCGAACATTTGCTCCCTATCCCTTTCACATTACAAAGGCGGAGGGAGCCTATGTGGAGGACGTGGATGGCCATCAGATATGTGATTTTTGGCAGGGACATTATGCCAATATTCTGGGACATAATCCCCCCGTCGTGCGCCGCAGGTTGGTGGAGGCCCTGGAAGAGGGTATTGGGCTTCAGACCGGCATGTTGGAGGAGCGCCAGGCGGCCTTTGGTTCGCTTTTGTGCGATGCTATTGGGGGAGACCGGGTGCGGTTCACGACCTCTGGCACCCTGGCCACCATGTACGCCATCATGATGGCCCGCGCTTATACGGAGAGGGATCTGGTCGTAAAAGTGGCTGGCGGCTGGCACGGCGCCAGTCCCTTTACCCTAAAGGGAGTGCATCGCGTCGATGGGCACTTTGATCGGGTCGATTCCGCCGGTGTGCCCGAGGCCACGGATAAAGAGATCGTTGTGACCCGTTTCAACGCCGTGGAGAATTTGAACGAGATATTCGAGACCTTTGGCGATCGCATCGCCTGTTTCATCCTCGAGCCCTGCCCCAGTGGCGTGGGATTTATCCCCGCTACGGGCGCTTTTATGGACGCCGCCCGCGAACTGACGCGCAAATATGGGGCGCTGCTCATCCTCGATGAGGTGATCACGGGGTTCAGGTTCTGCGCGGGGGGAGCACAGCGCCTCTATGATATAGAGGCGGATCTCTCCACTTTTGGCAAGGTGATCGGCGGAGGTATGCCCCTCTCGGCCGTCGTTGGTCGTGGGGATGTCATGGATCTGATAAGTGAGGAGGCTGAGGAGCGTGTGTGGTTTAATGGGGGCACCTTTTCCGCCCATCCTCTTTCTCTGCTGGCCGGGCAGACCATGGTCAAGTACCTCATAGAACATGAGGAGGAGATCTATCCTGCCCTGGCCGCCAAGGGAGAGAAGCTGCGTCGAGGTATAGAAAGGGTGTTTGCCGATCGGGGCGTGCTCGCCCGCTGCAGCGGTTATGGCAATGACGCTGTCCCCGGCAGTTCCGTCGGGGGCGTCTACTTTCCCCTAGAGGATTGCGCGCCCTTCCGTGGTGAGGAATTTATAGATCCGCGTTGCTGTGACGTCCGTTTGCGTGAGGAGGGACTGAAGCTTGGTCTGCTGCTGCACCAGGTCAACGTGGTGCATGGATTGGGGGC
Source organism: Anaerolineae bacterium (assembly GCA_041685915.1). GTDB lineage: Bacteria > Chloroflexota > Anaerolineae > UBA1429 > UBA1429 > JAWLEV01. Next base: position 4,598 of record JAWLEV010000037.1, read on the forward strand.
CATCTCCTATCAGCACAGTGAGAAGGATCTGGAACACACCCTCGAAGCCTACGATGCCTTTGCACTGCGCATGGCGAGGGAGCGGTCGTAACACTCAAGGGGGGATGGGACACATATGTCCCGTCGGTAAAAGGGATTCCGTGGATCGGCCCTGACTCCAGGTTTTGCACCCTCGACCTGTCGCTAATATGCGTTTCGATCGCCTCGAAACTGATTCACGATGGTGCGGACGAGGATCTTGAGATCGAAGAGAAGGGACCAGTTCTCGATATAGTAGAGATCGTACTTGGTGCGCTCTACGATGGAGGTATCGCCCCGCAGTCCGTTCACCTGCGCCCATCCTGTGAGTCCCGCCTTTTCGTTGTGTCGCTCCATATAGCGCGGGAGCACCTGACGGAATTGCTCCACAAAGACGGGGCGCTCCGGGCGGGGGCCCACCAGACTCATCTCGCCGCGTAGCACGTTGATGAGTTGGGGCAGTTCGTCGAGAGAGGTTCTGCGCAAAAAGCGCCCGATCCGTGTACACCTGGGATCGTCCGCTCTGGCCCACACGGGGCCCGTCTCTTCCTCCGCGTCCTCTCGCATGGAGCGGAATTTCAGCATGTAGAAGGGCTTTGCATCCAGTCCCACACGCTCCTGGGCATAGAATACGGGACCTTTCGAATCGAGTTTGATCAGCAAGGCGATGAGTAGCATGAGGGGGGAGAGAAAGATCAGCCCCCCCGCGCTCACGGTGAGATCCAGAGCGCGCTTGGCAGCCAGCTTCCATCCTCGCAATGCGACGTCGCGTACGGTCAGCAGGGGGAGCCCGTCCATGTCGCTCATGCGTACTTCTGAGGCGATGATCTGAAAGACATCGGGAAAGATGCGCACGGTGGCCCTTTCGCTCTCGCAGTCGGCGATCATGTCCAACAGTTCTTCGTGAGAAGCCTCGGGCAAGGCGATCACTACTTCCTGTATGTCGTGCTCGCGTACGATGGAGGCCAGATCGCTCTGAGAGCCGAGCACGGGGAGGCCGGCCACACGGTCGCCCTCGCATTCGCCGTCGACGAATCCCACGACCTCGTATCCCAGGTCAGGAGACTGGGATACTTTTTGCAGCAGTATGCGCGCCGCATCGCGAGTACCCACGAACAGGAGTCGCTCTGGATGCCACCGCCGTGCATACCTCTTGAGTAATCCCGTAAAGGCACGGCCTATGAGCACCAGGGGTACGGAGAGAGCCCAACTGTAGAGGATCATGCCCCTTGCAAGGTCCCGGTCCTGGAAAAGGATCAGGTACGTGAGGGCTGTGGCCATCAGGGTTGCCACAAAGGTGGCCGCGACGACGGCGTAAAAGAGGTCCACGCGGGAGCCCTCCCATCGCAGGCGGTAGAGGCCAAAGAAGGCAAAGGTTACGAGAAAACTCAGGAGTTGCAGTCCCAGCTCTCCGATATAGTTGCGAAAGGGGCCCAGGCGGAGGGGGACGGGAAAGGGCACGAGGATACGAACCCGATAGGCGATATAGAAAGCCAGGGCGGCCATGGCTAGGTCCACGGCGATGGTCAGAATCTCCAATAAAACCCTTTCTCTGTTCGACATATTCGCTCCCTAGGCAGACGCTACCCGCTTGTGTTCCGGAGGGCGCAGACGGTCCAAGAAAAGGGCCCACTGCTGCAACAGAAATACCCCCACGTCGATACCCCAGTTGATCAGAAAAAAAGTTTGCGACCGATAGTGTTTGTTGTGGAATATCCTCATGGCATCGTAAAAGGCTATGATGGCCCGCCGACTCGCCTTGCGGCTGGCGGCTCCCTTTAGATGGAGGACGGTGACTTTTGGATTGTACACGACGCGCCAGTCCCTTTGCTTGATCCGGTAGCAAAGGTCCAGATCCTCGCCATACATAAAAAAGGATTCATCGAGCAGGCCCACCTGCTCCAGCGCCTCCGAGCGCATGAGCATAAAGGCTCCCACGACGGCATCGACGTCGGCTTGCCTGTCGGGCGAGAGGTAGGTCATGTTATAGCGCCCAAAGCGCTGGCTCTTGGGAAAGAGCTTGCCCAGTCCGCTCAGATGATAGAATGAGACGAGGGGGGTGGGAAAGCTCCGCCGGCAGGCCTTGTCCAGGCTGCCGTCCCTGCGCACCAACTTGGGACCGGCTACGCCCACGTCCTCATGTTCATCCATAAAGGCCACCATGTTGGCCAGAGCATCCTCCGGAAGCTTGGTATCGGGGTTCAGCAGCAGGACATACCGTGGCAGGGACGCAGGGGACTCGTCGCTGGCGTAGCCGAGGTGGCGCAGCCCCAAGTTGTTGGCGTAGGCATAGCCTCCATTATGATCGGCTTCCAGAAGATGATGCACCCACCCATGTTTGGCGCGTACCATATCCGCGCTGTCGTCGGAGGAGGCGTTGTCCACTACCACCACCTCCATCTCCAGGTTGCCGTCGCTGCGGCGTATGGATTGCAGGCAGTTATCCAGCAATTCGCGCGTATTGTAGTTGACGATGATGATGGCCAGATCCGACATACCCTTTCCTTATTCTTTATGGCGCCCATATTCTAGTACAAAGGCGTTCTGTCAACAAAGGACGAGATGGAAGGGGGTATGTTGGCCCACGGGTACCCCTTGGCCCATTTCTCATACGGCCTATAGCTTGTGGCTTACACTCGTCTAGATGTTGTAGCCGTGCCCTTTTTGGATCGCATCGTGGCACGTTTCTCGTTTGGGCATGCTGTGTAGTGTTGAAAATGGGGCTAGATCTGCCGTTTGGGCCAGGATTCCTGCGGCGCATGATGCCAGCGCCACCACACGCCGACGGGATAGCCCAGCATCTTGGCGATATCGCCCGTCCAGCGGATGAGCGGCACCCAGGCACAGGCCCGCAGGCGCCCTTCCCAGGGTAGGTCGCGCAGGTGAGGCGCCAGGCGCCGGTATGGCCTATACATCGAGGCGGCCAGGATGCCGATCAGGACAAGCAACCAGGCGGGGTGTTGCAGGAGGGTCAGGGCTGTCAGGAGAGGACACGCGAGCAGGTAAAATGCGTAACGCAGCGCGTGGCGATAGCGCCAAAAATCGGCCTTGCCATCCCCTCGCGCGTAGCGATAGTACTGTTTGAAAAAGGCTCTTAGTGTGGGGCGGGGTCTGAAATGTACCACCGCGTTCTGATTGAAAGCAAAGGTGAACCCGGCCTCGCGCAGGGCGAAATCGAAGAGGAGATCCTCGCAGTAATCCAACCATTCTGGATATCCGCCGATCGCCTGCCAGGCCCGCCGAGAAAAGGTCACGGACCGCGAGGAGGGATGAAAGGTTTGCGGATCTATTTCATCCAGTCGAGGCAGGGTCACGGCACCCAGAACTCGTTCAAAAAGGGAATGGGGATCGGGCACAAAGAAGCCGCTGACCACGTCGGGCGCGTTGGATTTCTCAAAGGGTGCGGTGATCTCTGCCAGCCAGTCCTCTTCCAATCGTACGCCGGCGTCTGTGGAGGCGATGAGGGGACCCTGGGCATGGGCGATGGCCGCGTTGCGTCCCTCAGAGATATTGCTGCCCGGGCGAGAGAGAACCTGGACGTGAAAAGGTGCTCCTTGGGCAAATCGCTTCAGTTTCTGATACGTCCCATCTTTGGAGCCGCCGTCCACTACCACCACCTCGTCAGGGGGGCGCGTCTGTTTGCACAGGGAATCCAGTAATACCTCTATGGATGCCGCCTCGTTTAGGACGGTAAAGATGAGGGATACCTTTTCCATGATCTGACTCCTTCCAGGGCGTATTATAGGAAGGAAAAGGGCGGGAGACAATTGGTGGTCGTCGGTTCGGCACGCGCCAGGAGGTTGGCAAGGAATGGCGGTTGTGTTATACTTGCAAAGGAGAATAAAGCGACCTTTTTGAGTGGACGCGGACGTCTCCTCTGTAAGGGAACACGAAAGAGGGGACGTTTTGTGTTTAGCATCGTAAAGCGCGCGGACGCCGGGGGCGTATGAGGGATATACCCTCAGTTTGGTTTATCAAGGAGGTTTTTATGCCAGTGACCGTCGTTGTTGGTTCCCAGTGGGGTGATGAGGGGAAAGGCAAGATTGCCGATCACCTCGCCGCGCGCGCTTCCATGGTGGTTCGTTACCAGGGGGGCAATAATGCGGGCCATACGGTCGTGATCGGCGATACGACCTTCAAGTTGCATCAGGTTCCGACGGGGATAACGCGGCCCGAGGTCACTGCGGTGCTCGGTCATGGGATGGTCATCAATCCTCCGGCCCTGGTTGAGGAGCTTGATACCCTTGATAGCAAGGGTATATCCATAGAGAGTATGTATATAAGTTGTAATGCTCACATGGTCATGCCCTATCATCCCCTTTTCGATGGGTTGGAAGAAAAGTTGCGGGGCGACCAGGCCATCGGCACCACCAAGCGGGGCATAGGCCCCGCCTATACGGACAAGATAGCGCGGCGCGGTCTGCGTATGCAGGATCTGTGCGATATGGATCGCTTTGCCTGCCGGGTGGAAAAAGTCTTGGAGCGCGTCAACCTGGAGATCACCCGCCTGTTTGAGGAGGAGCCCCTGACGGTGGAGGAGATTGTGGAGGCCTATCGGCCGGCCGCGGAGCGCCTCGCTCCCTTTGTCACCGACACCACGGTGCTGATCAACGAGGCGCTGGCGCGGGGTGAAAAGGTGCTCATGGAGGGCGCACAGGGCACCATGCTGGACATCGATTTCGGCACCTATCCCTACGTGACCTCTTCATCCCCCACGGCAGGAGGAGCCTGCCAGGGGGCGGGTATCAGTCCAACACGGATCAAAGATATCGTGGGGGTGGTCAAGGCCTATACGTCTCGCGTGGGAGCAGGTCCCTTCCCCACCGAGTTGATGGGAGAGACGGGGGACTGGATCCGTGAGAGGGGACAGGAGTACGGCACGACCACGGGGCGCCCTCGCCGGTGTGGTTGGCTGGATCTGGTCTGCCTGGGCTATGCGGCCCGTGTGAACGGCTTTACGGGGTTGGCCCTCACAAGGCTCGACATTCTGAGTGGATTGGACGAAATAAAGTTGTGCACGGCCTATCGCCTACCCGATGGCACGGAGCTGGAGACCTATCCCCTGGATACCGATATCCTGGCCCAGTCCCAAGCCGTCTATGAGTCGGTGCCGGGTTGGGAGGAAGACATCAGCGCGGTGCGGACCTTTGAAGATCTGCCCACCAATGCAAAGAGGTATTGCAAACGGGTATCCGAGTTGTTGAAAATCCCCATCGATCTGATCTCTGTGGGGGCGGAGCGTGATGATCTTATTGCCCTCCGTTGGCCCATCTGATGGATTTTTCCATTCGCCCACTCTTTATGAGTGGGCGAATGGGTTTATGAACAAAAGGAGGAGTCATGGCCTCAGTTAATCCCTGTGACTGGCGTGAAGCGTTGACCTTTGATGATGTGTTGCTTGTTCCACAAGAGTCTTCCGTTCTCCCCGCCGAGGCCGACGTCTCGGTAGAGCTCACCCCCCATATCCACCTGAATATCCCCGTACTCTCTGCGGCTATGGATACCGTGTCTGAGGGACGGCTGTGTATAGCGTTGGCCCGTCAGGGCGGCCTTGGTGTCTTGCATCGTAACTGTTCCATCGAGGATCAGGCGGCAGAGGTGGACAAGGTCAAGCGTTCCGAGTCGGGGATGATCGTGGATCCCATCACCTTGCCCCCCACGGCGACCCTGGCTCAGGCCAAGGAGATCATGTCCCATTATCACATCTCTGGAGTGCCCATCGTGGAGGATAGTAGACTCGTGGGTATCCTCACCAACAGGGACATCCGCTTTGCCGTCGAGGATGAAAAACTGGTCACCGAGTATATGACCTCCGATGATCTGATCGTCGCGCCCCTGGGGACGACCCTTGAGGAGGCGCAGGAAATCCTTCAGAAGCATCGCATCGAAAAGCTGCCCATGGTGGACGATGATTTCAAGCTCAAGGGATTGATCACAGTCAAGGATATTCAGAAACGTATCGATTATCCCAATGCCGCCAAGGATGAAAACGGTCAGCTCTTGGTGGGGGCCGCCGTGGGCGTGGGAGCCGACTATCTGGAGCGGGCGGCGGCGCTGGTGGAGGCGGGCGTGGACCTGCTGGCCCTGGATACGGCCCATGGTCATGCTCGGGCCGTACTCGAGGCCACCGAAGAACTAAAGTCCTTATATGAGCATGTGGCCATAGCGGGAGGGAACGTGGTCACCGCACAGGGGACGCGGGATCTGATCTCCGCTGGCGCGGATATTGTCAAGGTGGGCGTGGGTGCTGGGTCCATCTGCACGACCCGGGTCGTGGCCGGCGTGGGGATGCCCCAGCTGACGGCCATCATGGACTGTGCGCGGGCGGGCGCGGAACTGGGCGTGCCCGTCATCGCTGATGGAGGCATACGCTACTCGGGAGATATCACCAAGGCCTTGGTTGCCGGTGCCAGTTGCGTCATGCTGGGTAACCTGTTGGCCGGTGTGGAGGAGAGTCCCGGCGAGGTCGTCATCTATGAGGGACGCCGCTTCAAAGAGTATCGGGGCATGGGATCCCTGGCGGCCATGCGCGAGCGCTACGGTCGCGATCGCTACGCCGCCGGCCAGGTTTCCACTTTGAGAAGGAGGAGGAATGGTGACGGGGAAAAGATCGTGCCGGAGGGCATCGAGGGGCGGGTGGCCTACAAGGGAACCCTTGCCGATACGATAGCGCAACTCATGGGCGGTTTGCGTTCCGGCATGGGATACGTGGGCGCAGAGGATGTGCATACCCTACACGAAAAGGCCGAGTTCGTTCGTATCACCAATGCGGGCTTTGTAGAGAGTCATCCGCATAACGTCATCGTCACCAAGGAGGCACCGAACTATCAGGTGCAGCCCTGAGTAGGTAACTGTTCATTCTATCTCGATATGTGATTGAAACGAGGAGGGTGACTTTTGGATCGCGTCTATCGTGTAGAGGTTATTCCCCTGTCAGGGGAGATGCCGGAAGACTATTTGCTGAGCGATATCGCTGCGCTGGGTATTGAGGGGGTGCGGCGTGTCGTGCACGCCGATCTCTATTTCTTGCGTGGCGAGATAGATGAGCAGGACGTCGAGCGGCTCTGCGACGAACTGCTGGTGGATCCCGTGGTGCAGCGGGCGCGTTGGGGATTGGCGTCCGATCCTGTGTCTAGCCCCGAGGGCGCCGTGCGCGTCGAGGTGGGCTTGCTGCAGGGCGTGACCGACAGCGTGGCCGATAACCTGCTTTCCCATGCCCACCTGTTGGGCGTGACGGACCTGCACGATGCGGCCTCGGCGCAGAGCTACCTCCTTTACGGTCAGTTGACGGAGGAAGAGGTGGAGCGCATCGTGGATCGCCTGCTGTACAATGATGTTATCCAGTACTTTGAGATCGGGCAACTGGACTCACACCTCCGCGTGGAGTTGCCACCGGCCGAGATCCGTGCCGAGAGGATACCCCTCACTCAGATAGAGGAAGACGACGAACTCTTGCGCCTTTCCCACGAGCGCCTGCTGGCCCTTGATGTGGATGAGATGCGGGCCGTGCAGCATTACTTTCGGCGAGAGGGCAGGGAACCCACCGATCTGGAACTGGAGAGCCTGGCCCAGACCTGGTCGGAGCACTGCATACATAAGACGTTCAAGGGGATCGTCGACTATACCGAGATCACGGATGAGGGCACGTCGCGCGAGCGCATCGACAGCCTGATTGCCACCTATCTTCGGGGGGCGACACAAAAGGTGGGTGCGCCCTGGGTGCGTTCCGCCTTTATCGATAATGCCGGCATCATAGATTTCGACGATGAATATGCGATCTCTTTCAAGGTGGAGACCCACAATCACCCCTCGGCGCTGGAGCCCTTTGGTGGGGCGAATACGGGCGTTGGGGGTGTGGTGCGGGACATCATCGGCGTCTCGGCCCGTCCCATCGCCAACACGGATATTCTCTGCTTCGGTCCGCTGGACACGGAGAATGAGGCCCTGCCCACGAACGTCCTGCATCCCCGGCGTATCTATAATGGCGTGATCGCGGGCATCGAGGACTATGGCAACAAGATGGGCATTCCCACCGTCAACGGCACCATCTTTTTTGATCCCGGCTATATTACCAATCCCCTCGTGTACTGCGGCTGTGTGGGTATTGCCCCCAAAGGGGCGCATCCCCGAGCCGTGCAGCCCGGTGATCTGGTAGTCGTCCTGGGAGGACGCACGGGCCGCGACGGGCTACACGGGGCCACCTTTTCCTCCGCCGAGCTCACCGATCAGACAGGAGAGGTATCGGGCAGCGCGGTACAGATCGGGAACCCCATCGAGGAAAAAAAGATGCTGGATGCCATCATGGAGGCGCGGGACGAGAACCTTTACACGGCCATCACCGATTGCGGGGCGGGGGGGCTGTCCTCGGCGGTGAGCGAGACGGGCGAGGAGACCGGCGTGACGGTACACCTGGAGCGCGTACCCCTCAAGTATCATGGTCTGCAGCCCTGGGAGATATGGCTTTCCGAGGCCCAGGAGCGCATGGTACTGGCCGTCCCCCCAGAGAACGAGGCGCGCCTACGTGAGATCTGTGCGGGATACTCGGTAGAGATGACCGTCATCGGCACCTTTCGGGGCGACAGCCTTTTGCGCGTCTTTTATGAGGACGAGGTGGTGGGCGAGATGTCCATGGAATTCCTGCATCAGGGCCTGCCACAGCGGCGGCTCGAGGGCGTATGGGAGCAACCCGACTATCAGGAACCCTCGGAGAGTCTTTCCAAAGACGAGGCGTTGGGCGATGCCCTCTTGCGTATCCTGAGCCATGCCAACGTGCGTAGCAAGGAGGACGTGGTACGGCGCTACGACCACGAGGTTCAGGGGGGTACCATCGTAAAGCCCTTTGTGGGGCAGGAGAACGACGGTCCCTCCGATGCCACGGTGCTCAAACCGTTGGAGACCTCTGGGTCCTGGCGCGGCATCGCTTTGGGCTGTGGTTTCAACCCCTCCTATGGGCAGATCGATCCCCATGCCATGGCCGTGTCAGCCATCGATGAGGCGGTGCGCAACGTGGTGGCGGTGGGAGCCGATCCGGAGCACATCGCCATTCTGGATAATTTCTGCTGGGGCAGCCCCGAAATTCCCGATCGCCTGGGCGGCCTGGTGCGGGCCAGCAAGGGATGCTATGAGGGTGCCCTGCATTATGGTGTGCCCTTTATCTCGGGGAAGGATAGCCTCAACAACGAGTATACGGACAGGGCCACGGGGCAGCAGGTGGCCGTTCCCCCCTCCTTGTTGATCTCGGCGATGGGGGTCGTTCCCGATATCCATCGCCTGTGTACCATGGATTTCAAGGAAGCGGGCGATCCCATCTATGTTCTGGGCGAGACGCGGCGAGAGTTGGGCGGTTCTCGCTACTATGCCCTGCACGACATCGTGGGCCGCGAGGTGCCCAGGCGCGCGCCAGCGGGCCCGGCGACGGCGCACGCCCTGCATAGGGCCATCACGGCGGGTACGGTGCGTGCCTGTCACGATTGTTCCGAGGGGGGATTGGCCCTGGCCCTGGCCGAGATGGCCCTGGCCGGCCGGCTGAGTGCATCGATTTTCCTTTCCAGAGCCCCCCTGGCCGATGATGAGGAGTTTGCCCCAGATTGGATTCTTTTTTCCGAGTCCAACGGGCGCTATCTCGTGGAGGTGAGGGAGGAGGATGTGGAGACCTTTGAGGAGATAGTACGGGATATTCCCCATGGACGCCTCGGTCGCGTCAATCGCGGGCCGTACCTGGCCGTCTATGGCGAGGGAAAGGAGACGCTGTTCTCCCTACCAGTGGAGACGTTGATGGAAGCCTGGCGTGGACATATAGAGGATAGAGTTGATGCGGGGAGGGGTGTCAATGTCTAAACCGCGCGTGATGATCATGCACGCTCCGGGTACCAACCGCGACCGTGAGGCGGCGCAGGCCAGTGAACTGGCCGGGGGCGTACCAGAGATTGTGCATATCAACCAGTTGATCGCTGGTGAACGGGAACTGAAGGCGTACCAGATGCTGGTGCTGCCTGGGGGATTCTCCTACGGCGATGACCTCGGCGCGGGACAGTTGTGGGCCAACGATCTGGTACATCGCTTCCAGGAACCCCTGGACGATTTTGTCCGCCAGGGGAAACCCGTGATGGGCATCTGCAACGGATTTCAGGCCCTGGTCAAGGCGGGCTATCTTCCCGGACCGGATGATGGTGTATCACACGTGCGTGCCGAGCAGCGCGTGACCCTGACCTTTAACCGCAACGCCCATTTCGAGTGTCGATGGGTACGCCTGCGGGCCGAGAAGGACGGGCCGTGTCTCTTTACAGGGGAACTGCCGGAGGACGTGCTTTGTCCCGTGGCCCATGGGGAAGGGCGCCTGGCCGTGGCCGATGATGCTGTGCATCAAGAACTTGTTAAGGATGATCTCGTCGTCCTGCGCTTTGTGGCTCCTCGTGACCCGGCCGATGCGGACGATCTTTCGGCCTCGGTGCCCGTGCGCGACCACGCGGGCTATCCCCATAATCCTAACGGCTCCGTGGACGATATCGCCGGTATCTGTAACCGGGCGGGGAACGTCTTTGGCCTGATGCCCCATCCCGAGGATCACATCTATCCTCAACAGCATCCCCGCTGGACCCGGGGCGAGTCAGGGGGATTGGGCCTGGCGCTCTTTCGGAACGGCGTGAGAGTGGCCGAGGAGTTCCTGTAGGATGATGGGGCGTGTGTTCGGGAATCGCGTGTGTCGTGATGAGGAGGTTTAAAGGATGACGGATTGGTCCTCGTACACCCATGAGACGTATCTCTCCCCCCTTACCTGGCGCTATGGCAGCGAGGAGATGCGCCGCATCTGGTCCCAGGCGAACAAGCGTCGACTGTGGCGACGCATCTGGGTGGCCCTGGCCGAGGCCCAGGCGGAGGCGGGGTTGGTCACAGAGGAACAGGTGGCCGATCTGCGAGAGCATCAGGGGGAAATCGATTGGGAGCGGGCCCAGGAGATCGAGACTGAACTGCGTCACGATCTGATGGCTGAGGTAAAAACCTATGCCGAGCAATGCCCCGTGGGCGGGGGTATCATCCACCTGGGGGCTACCAGCATGGATATAGAGGATAATGCCGATGCCCTGCGTTTTCGCAAGAGTCTCCGATTAATACGCCAGAGATTGGTGGCCGTCCTCGACGCCTTTGCCGAACGTATGGAAGCCGAGGCGGATACCGTCATTATGGCCTATACGCACATTCAACCCGCCGAACCCACCACCCTGGGCTACCGGCTGGCGCAGTATGGACAGGACTTTTTCGAGGATCTGGAGGTGCTGGATCGTCTGCTTCCTCGCATACGGGGCAAGGGATTCAAGGGGGCTGTGGGCACGTCGGGCTCTTATGCTCATCTGCTGGAGGACAGCGACATGACCCCCCGGGAGATGGAGCGCCGTATCATGGAAAAACTGGATCTCCCCGCTTATCCCGTGAGCACTCAGACCTATCCGCGCAAGATGGATTATGAAATCCTCTGCACCCTGGCCGCCGTGGCCCAGTCGGCACACAAATTCGCGCTGGACCTGCGCCTGCTCCAGTCCCCCGTTTTTGGAGAACTGTCGGAGCCCTTTGGTAAGCAGCAGGTAGGATCCTCGGCCATGCCCTTTAAACGCAATCCCATCACCTCAGAGAGTACCTGTTCCCTGGCCCGCTATGTGGCCGGGCTGCCCCGTGCGGCCTGGGATAATGCGGCCCTTTCGGCGTTGGAGCGCACCCTGGACGATTCGGCCAACCGGCGTATCGTTCTGCCTGGGGCGTTTCTGGCTGTGGACGAGATCCTGCGACGCGTTCGACGGGTGGTGAGCGGGTTACACGTGGGCCGGGAGGCCATACGGCGCAATATGCGCACCTATGGCCCCTTTGCGGCCACAGAGCCCCTGCTCATGGCCCTGGTCAAGGCGGGTGCCAGCCGCCAGGAGATGCACGAGCGTATTAGGGATTGCAGCATGGAGGCCTGGGAGGTGGTCCAGGACGGTGAGGAAAATCCCCTGGCGGACCTGTTGGCCGCCGATCGGGCCATCGCCACCTATCTCTCGGCGGCGGAGGTGCGCGCCATCGTGGGTGAGGGGGCGAATGTGGGCGATGCCCCTCAACGCACGCGAGAACTGGCGCGCATTATCATGGGCAAAGTGGAGAAAAAATGATAGGGATGATATAATCACTTTTGGCACGTTCTGTTTCGTAAATGGGCATCGTGCCCACCTATTGCATGGGAGGGAGTCTGTATGGCATTCAAACCCCTAGTCTATGGTGAAAAACTAATCGAGGGAAAGACCAAGATCATCTATGCACACCCCGAGAATGAAGATGTGGTCTATATGTTTCACAAGGACAGTATCTCCGCTGGCGACGGTACGCGTATGGACACGTTGCCTGGCAAGGGTGAACTGACCTGTCGTACCACGTCGAACGTGTTCTATTTGTTGGAGCAGGAGGGAGTGGACACCCACTATATTGGCATGGTGGGAGAGGCCACGAACCTTGTCACCAAATGCGAGATGATTCCCCTCGAGGTGATCATGCGCCGCATTGCCACCGGTCACTATATCGTGCGCAATCCAGAGGTGGAGGAAGGGACCCGTTTTGACCCCGTGGTGGTAGAATTCACGTACAAGTCCGACGAACTACACGATCCTCTGATCACAGAGAAAGAGATCGTGGAACGGGATATTGCTACGGAGGACGAGATCGCGTTTATGACAGAGACGGCTCGCCAGGTGTTCGACATCCTGGAAGAGGCCTGGGCAAAACAGGACGTGACCCTCGTGGATGGCAAGATCGAGTTCGGGCGGGCCGTGTCCGATGGGCGCCTGCTGGTGGCCGACGTTATCGACAACGACTCCTGGCGCATCTGGCCCGAAGGCGATAAGGACAAGATGCTGGATAAGCAGATCTATCGCGATATGCCCGAGGTGACCGGTGAGGGCATGGCAGAGGTGCAGAGGAACTATGCCATCGTGGCCGAGATGACCGACGAGTTCGTGGAAAAAGATCTACAGGAGGGTGTTTGATATGTCGGGACGTGTGGTTATCATTATGGGCTCCAAGAGCGACCTGGATCATGTAAAAGGGATCACGACGCGGTTGGATGCCTGGGACATTCCCTATGACCTCCATGTAGGGTCGGCGCACAAGAGTGCGCGCCACGTCCTGCGCCTGTTGCAGGACTATGAGGATGTTGAGGAGCCGCTCGTTTACATCACCGTGGCGGGTCGGTCCAATGCGCTGGGGGGTATGGTGGACGCCAACACCGCCCATCCCGTGATCACCTGCCCACCCATCTCTTCCACCTTTGCCGGCGCTGATATATACTCGTCGCTGCGTATGCCCAGTGGCGTGGCCCCCCTGGTCATCTTGGCTCCCGATGGTGCAGCCCTGGCGGCGGCCAAGATGCTGGCTCTCTCCGATGACGATCTGCGTACGGCGGTGGCAGAATATCAAAAGGTACTCCAGGGCGAGGTGCTTGCCGCGGATGAGGAGGTGGGCGGCACATCGTAGCGTTTATGAATTGTGGGAAAGGTTGTGATGCCATGTGTGAAGGATGCATGTATCATAGCGGACCGGAGGAGGCGTGTGGTGTGTTTGGAGTTTATGCGCGAGGGGAGGCTGTAGCGCGCCTTGCCTTCTTCGGACTCTATGCTTTACAGCACAGAGGACAGGAGAGCGCGGGGATTGCCGTCTCCGATGGGCAACGCACCAAGTTGCATAAGGAGATGGGGCTCGTGTCTCAGGTATTCAACGAGGACAATCTAAAACCGTTACAGGGACATGTCGCCGTGGGGCACGTGCGTTATTCCACGGCGGGCTCCTCACGTCGCCTGGGCGCGCAACCCTTTCTCCTCGAGTCGGCACTGGGTCCTGTGGCCATGGCTCACAACGGCAATTTGGTCAACACGGACGAACTTCGCGAGAACCTCTTTACCCGTGGCGTGGGCCTCGCCTCCTCGTCGGATACCGAGGTCATGCTTCAGATGCTGGCCGGCGCCGAGGGTGACACGTGGGAGGAGCGCATTCGGGGCATGATGAAGGAGGCCAAGGGCGCCTATTCTTCGACGATCCTGACCCGCGATGCCCTGTATGCCGTGCGGGATCCCTGGGGTTTCCGCCCCTTGAGTATGGGGCGTCTGAACGGGGGGTGGATCGTGGCCTCGGAAAGCTGTGCCCTGCAGACTGTGGGGGCCAGCGATATCCAAGAGATCCCTCGCGGGGCCATCGTGATCATCGATGACAAGGGCGCCCGCATCGTGCAGGGCGTACCAAAGGAAAAGTCCAGCCTCTGTATCTTTGAGTACATATATTTCGCGCGTCCCGACAGTGTTATCGATGGCCAGCTTATCCATCGCGTGCGCCAGTCTCTGGGTCGACAGCTGGCCCGGGAGCATCCCGTGGATGCGGACCTGGTCATGGGCGTGCCCGATTCGGCGACGCCGGCGGCCATCGGTTATGCGCAGGAATCGGGCATCCCCTATGGCGAGGGTCTGATAAAGAACCGCTATATCGGACGCACCTTTATTCAGCCCAGCGACCGCCTGCGCAAGGCGGGCGTCGCTCTCAAGTTCAATGCCCTTTCCGATATCCTGCGCGGTAAGCGCATCGTGGTGGTCGATGACTCTATTGTGCGGGGCTATACGAGCAAGCCCACCATGCGCCTGCTGCGCGAGGCCGGGGCGCGCGAGATTCATATGCGCATCTCCTCTCCCCCCATAAGGCACCCCTGCTTTATGGGTGTGGATATGGCTACCTATGAGGAGTTGATCGCCCATCGCCTGACCGTGCCCGAGATCGAGGAGCATATCGGGGCCGATTCACTGGGCTATCTCAGTCTCGAGGGGCTGGTAAAGGCCGCAAATCGTTCCTCTGATCGCTTCTGCCTCTCGTGTTTCGTCGGCGAGTACCCCTTTGAGAAAAAGGCAGGAGGGTTCATCACCGAAGAGGAGCGCGTTCGTCAAGTTAACTGAAGGAGGAGAGTATGAAAGTACTCGTTATAGGTTCCGGCGGCCGGGAACATGCCCTCGTCTGGGCGTTGGATCGCTCACCCCAGATGGACGAGATCCAGATCGCGCCCGGGAACGGCGGCACCTCGACGTTGGCCACCAACATCCCCATCGCTGCCGACGATATCCCCGCCTTGGTCGATCACGCCGAGGAGAAAGGCATCGACCTGGTCGTGGTGGGGCCCGAGGTACCCCTGGCATTGGGGCTGGTCGACGCCATGCAGGACAGAGGTATTCGTGTCTTTGGTCCCGGTGAAAAGGCGGCCCGTATCGAATCTTCCAAGGCCTACAGCAAGGATTTCATGCGCGATCACGATATCCCCACCGCCCCCTATGCCATCTTTGAGGACTATGACCGTGCCCAAGCCTATCTTCAGGAACATCCGGCGCCCATCGTGGTAAAGGCCAGTGGGCTGGCGGCGGGCAAGGGATCCATCGTCTGCCAGACCGATGAGGAGGCCCTGCAGGCTCTGGATGACATCATGCGGGAGCGCGCCTTTGGTGAGGCGGGCGACCTCGTGGTCATCGAGGAGTGCCTGGAAGGCGAGGAGGTCTCGGTGTTGGCCTTTTCCGATGGCCAGACGGTGACGCCCATGGTGCTGGCCCAGGATCACAAGCCGGCCTACGATGGTGATCGCGGTCCCAACACGGGAGGCATGGGCTGCTATGCTCCCGCGCCCCTTTTAGACGAGGCCACGTTGGAGCGGGTGATCGCCGAGGTACTGCAGCCGACGGTGGACGGCCTGCGGCGCCTGGGCACCCCCTACGTGGGCGTGCTCTATGCCGGCCTCATGCTTTCCGATGACGATTTTCAGGTGTTGGAATTCAACTGCCGTTTTGGCGATCCGGAGGCCCAGGTCATCCTCCCCCTCTTGGAAAACGATCTGGTGTCGGTGTTAGAGGCCTGCATCGATGGAACCCTGGACGAGGTCGAGTTGCGTTGGTCGGACAGGACGTGCGTGTGCGTGGTCATGGCCTCGGGCGGCTATCCGGTAGAGTATGAGACGGGATACGAGATCGAGGGCTTGGAAAAGGATCTACCCAATACCTTTGTGTTCCATGCGGGCACCAGGCGCGAGGACGGTCGCGTGCTCACTGACGGAGGACGCGTGCTGGGCGTGACGGCCTGGGACGACGATCTGCGGAGCGCCATGGAGAGGGCCTATGCGCGGGCCGACCGCATTCACTGGCCGAATGCTATGATGCGCCGGGATATAGGCGCCAAGGGATTGCAGGAGACGTAACATGACAGAGAGCGCGTACGAGGCAGCGGGCGTCGATATAGAGGCTGGCAACAAGGCCGTGGCGTTGATGAACCAGGCCGTGCGTTCCACGTACGGCCCGGAGGTTCTACGGGGCATCGGGGCCTTTGGCGGCCTGTATCACGCCAGCGGCGTCAAGGGGCTGGATGATCCCGTACTGGTGGCCTCCACCGACGGGGTGGGTACCAAGACCATCGTGGCCAGCGCCGTGAACAGTTATGAGACCCTGGGATGGGACATTGTCAATCACTGTATCGACGATATCCTCGTTCAGGGAGCCGAACCCCTCTTTTTCCTCGACTATATCGCCGTCCCCACTCTTGATCCCCAGCGGATCGCCACCATCGTCGAGGGCGTGGCGGCCGCCTGCCGCAAGGCGGACTGTGCCATCCTGGGAGGCGAGACGGCCGAGATGCCCGACGTATATGCCCCGGGACAGATGGATCTGGTGGGAACCATCGTCGGGTTGGTGGAGCGGGGGGAGATCATCGATGGGTCCGCCATTGCGCCCGGTGACGTGTTGGTGGGATTACCTTCCAGCGGCCTGCATACCAACGGCTTCTCCCTCGTGCGCAGCATCTTTGATACGGGGGACTATGAAAGGTATGAAGAGGATCTGGGCTGTACCCTGGGCGAGGCCCTCGTGGAGCCCCATCGTTCCTATCTGCCCCACGTGCGTGCGCTGCGCAAGGTGGTCGAGGTAAAGGGGCTGGCCCACATCACCGGCGGAGGCTTTGTGGACAATATTCCCCGTATTCTGCCCGCTGGGATGCGGGCCGTCGTGGATCGCAGCGCCTGGCAGGTGCCTCCCATCTTCCGACGTATCGCAGAGGCGGGCGACGTCGATCGTGACGAGATGTACCACGTCTTTAATATGGGCATCGGTCTGGTGGTCGTGGTGGCCGCCGACGAGGTGGAAGACGCCCTGGATGTTATGGAAAAAGAGGGAGCCTATGTGATGGGCCGCGTTGTAGAGGCCAGATCAGGAAAGCGGGTGGAGATGATATGAACCGTTTAGCCGTTCTCATATCGGGTACGGGCACGAACTTGCAGGCCATCATCGATGCCACCGAGGCGGGCGTCCTGCCCGATACAGAGGTCTCTGTCGTGGTCTCCAACCGCGAGGATGCCTATGGCCTAAAGCGAGCAGAGAAGCATGGTATCCCCACCATCTATCATCCCCTTGCCCCCTATCGTGAGGCGGGCCTCTCCCGCCGGGAATATGATGCGGATCTGGCCGAGAGGCTGGAGCCATATGACCCCGATCTGATAGTTATGGCCGGATGGATGCACGTCTTTAGCATGGCCTTCCTCAGGCATTACCCCGTCTTGAATCTTCATCCGGCGCTGCCGGGGGCGTTTCCCGGCATGCACGCCATAGAGGAGGCCTACGAGGCCTTTCAGCGGGGAGAGATCGAGCATACGGGCGTGATGGTCCATCGCGTGCCCGATGAGGCGGTGGATGCCGGCCCCGTGGTCATCAAGCGCAAGGTGCCCATCTATCCCTCCGATACCCTTGAGGATCTGGAGGAGCGCATCCACAAGGTGGAGCACGAAATCTATGTGCAGGCCATCGCCAAGGAACTGGGAATCGAACTGCGCAAAGAGGACTGAAGCAAGCGGTCGATCTAGCTCCAGTTGTAGATGTGATCGAGTATGATCGAATGTAGGGCTCGTGTGCAGCGCTCGCAGAACGTCCATCCCATCTCTGACTCTTCTATGGCATAAGTGGCCAGTTCGTTTACGGTGGCCGCGTGGCGCATGGCACAGGGGCTGGTGCAATGCATCTCCAATCCCAGCCGCGATACATTCTTCTCCCGACCGAACCTTGGTATGCCCAGCACGTGCCCCAGATGGTGACGCACGAGTCGCGCGATGGCCAGGCGACGCACGTGGTCGTCATTCAGTTTGCGCACGCGATAGACGGACATGACCGCCGTCGTCCCCGGATAGCTGGTCCCCAGACTGTAACGGTCGGGGCGCAGCTTGGCCAGTGGGGAGGGAAAATCGGTGAGATCCTGATCCAACAGGGCCAGATTATAGGAGGGATCCACGCGCTGCCAGGGTGCTTGACGCACGAGTTCCAAAAAGAGGGGGGCGATGATACGTTTCAGTTCATCGTTGTAGCTGGACTCGACGTACCATTGGGTACCTTTGCGCGCTTTGTAGGGCATGGGGGTGGGGACGAGGTGGGTGCCCAACACGCGCATACGCAGGGGGGGATTCTTGAGAGCGATGGGTCGGCGCAGATAGAGCCATTCCAACGTCTGCTCGACCGTCTCTTTGAGTATTTCGATCTCTTCTCTTTGGACACCTTCGGACCAGGTGACGTAAATGGACTTGGACATGGGATAGCAGTTCGCCTTCTTTTCATCTCCCGAGTCTCAATTATGCCATAGCAAACCGGTTTTGGCAAAAATATGCGCCTCTTTTACGAGGGGGAAAATGGAGGGGGACCGACTACTCGTGGGGTATCTCCACGTCGTCCTTTAGCACCCCGATATAGGGCAGGTTGCGGTAGAGGCCGCCGGCGTCCAGCCCATAGCCGACCACAAAGCGGTCGGGCAGTTCCATGCCGTGGTAGGCCAGGGGGATGTTGATCAGGCGTCGATGGGGACGATCAAGCAGCACGCAAACTTTTAGGCTTGCAGGGTGCCGGGTGCGCAGCGTGCGCAGTAGATAGTTGAGGGTCAATCCCGTATCGATGACATCCTCCACAAAGAGGACGTGACGTCCCGAGATGGTGTGGTCCAGGTCCTTGGTGATGCGCACGGAGCCCGATTCCCTGTCGGGCTGATAGCGGGAGATGGCCATGAAATCGACGGTGACGGGAATGGTGATGTGGCGCAAGAGGTCGGCCATAAAGATGATCACGCCGTGGAGCACGCCCACAAGCAGGGGATTCATCCCCGCATAGTCCTGGGATATGCGCCGTCCCATCTCGGCGATCCGCTCCTGGAGCGTCTCCTGGTCATAGATGGTCTCGGCGATATCGTCGGCGATAAAGTGGTTATTCTTCGTCATCGCCCTCCTCTACTGCCTGTTGACCCACCAGAGAGGGCCTGCGCTCCTGCATGCCAAAGCGCTCCAAGAGTCGCACAAAATCGGATCGCTCCCAGAGTTTGACCTCTACATGGGGATAGAGAGCCTCTAGGCGACGGATCTTGCGGCGTTTCAGACGCATCAGCTTGGGGCGCAGGGTGGTCAGCTCGACATAGAGATCCTCGTTGACAAGATAAAAGTCTGGGGTAAAGGCCTCCCGCAGATTGCCCTCTTTGTCCCATCGCAGGGGAAAAGTCGTGGGCTCATAGCGCCATTCGATGCCGTAAAAATCGAGGATGCTGGCCAGTTCCTCCTCGCTGGGATGGGCAAAATCGATCTTCTCATGATCCACCGGGGGATGATGTATCACGTCAGGACGTGCGTCCTCTTTTGTCATAAAAAGACTCTTGCACTCTCTTTATACTATGACCTGTGTGTTCCCTCACTATATATTTATTGTACTTGTCAACGCGTGTCCCGTGCAAACTCGAGGAGATACCATCCTCTTGAATTCATTATACTACATTTTGTGGTCTTTTGAAAACCGCACCCTATATATAGTGGTACAATGGGGCGGTGGCGTCCTACCGTGAACGCATGGGCCAGCGGAGAATGCCTCCATCTCTATCCTTTTGGCTCTGGCCGCGATACTATCAGCCTTATACGATTGACATGTCTGCTCAACTTGTTTAAAGTAGCGACGAGGATTAAGGGACGATTTCATGTTTTCTTTGCCGAGGACCGTTTTTCGGCGGACCCGGTTGGATGACGATAAAAAAAAAGGAGGCGGGATGAAAAGAGCATTGATTGTGCAGGGGGGCTGGGAGGGACATGAGCCAGAACAGGTGGCCGAGATCCTAAAAGGTGCCCTGGAGGGGGAGGATTTTGAGGTGGAGATGCAGGGTACGCTGGACGCCTTTAAGGAACTGGATCTGCAATCCTTTGATCTGATCGTGCCCATC
This sequence comes from Anaerolineae bacterium, assembly GCA_041685915.1. Taxonomy (GTDB): domain Bacteria; phylum Chloroflexota; class Anaerolineae; order UBA1429; family UBA1429; genus JAWLEV01. The sequence continues at coordinate 24,872 of JAWLEV010000037.1, forward strand.
TGGACCATGGGGCACATCGAACGGGAGCAACTGGAGCCTCTGCTGGAGGCGGTCAGGAGCGGCGTGGGCATCGCCGGCGTGCACGGCGGCATGGGCGACGCCTTCCGCGAGCAGACGGAATTCCAGTATATGGTGGGCGGCCAGTGGGTGGCGCACCCGGGCGGCGACGGGGTGGAATATACGGTGTATATCGAGGATGTGGATCATCCCATCACCGAGGGGCTGCACGATTTCAGCGTGTCCTCGGAGCATTACTACATGCATGTGGATCCGGGCAACAATGTGCTGGCCACCACGCGTTTTGGCGACGTGGTCATGCCCGTGACCTGGACCAAGACCTATGGCGACGGGCGTGTCTTTTACACATCCCTGGGCCACGTGGCCGACGTCTTTGACCAGGATCCCCAGATCCTGACCATGGTGACCCGGGGCATGGTCTGGGCGGCGCGAGAATAGGTCGTTCGTAGTAAGCTACGAAGCGAAGGGCTTGGTTCTACCAAGCCCTCGCGGAGTAGCGTGGTTTACTGTAGGTCGGAAAGCTGTTCACACCAGATCTACCGGTTCTAGTTGTCGGCTCGTAAGCGACGATCCCCTCCCACGCCCAAGGCATGGGTGCTCTTGGGGATCTTGGCTTCGCTGGGCTGGAGTTTTGCCTAGCAAAACTCCATGGGGAAGGCGCTCTGGCGCCTTCCCACCTCCACGCCCTCATCCTCCACCACCTCGCCCACGACCCAGCAGCCCTGGCCCTCCTCGTCGCAGACGGCGAGGAGTTCGCCCAGTTTGTGGGGCTCGATGGCCGCCAGCAGCCCGCCCGACGTCTCCGGCGTGTAGAG
>JAWLEV010000038.1:0-25693 GCA_041685915.1 Anaerolineae bacterium
ACAGGTCGGCATCGCTCTGCGCAAGGCGTGGATCGATCCAGACGAGCCCTATGATATGTACCGCTTTCGCGTGATGCGCTATCGCTAAAGGAGAGTTCGTCAGCAGCAGTTAGGCCACCTCTACAGTGCCAGCCGTCCCCGCCTCACCTTTAACAGTCACGCAGCGGCCGAGAAAATGCTCAACAAGCCAGGCCACGGTCAGCAAGTGCTTTGTCACACGACTCACGGTGTAGGAGGAACCACCGGGCACTAGAGCCAGAGGCAGAAGCACCTGATCTGCCAGATAGGGATCCAGTGCCCCTTTACTCGTCCTGTGCGCTTCAAAGGCATCGGTGGCGTCATTGGCCACATCCTCTGCCGGATAACGCACGCGGCCATAGCCGGTGAACCCGGCGTTCACGTGCTCGTATTCTGCCAGCACAAAGAGCACGGTCCCCTTGCCCGGCGAGGGGGCCTCCACCAGTTCGATGTCAGGTTTGATGTGACGGGAGCGGAAATAAGCTAATGCCTGCTTTCGTTGGCGCTCGACGATGTGACGGGGCAGGTTCGACGCCGCCGAGATTCCCCAGACCTTTTGCAATTTCCCCCGCGCCCTCACACATCGGGGGGAGCCCCCCGCTGGATCGCATCCCAATCCCTCGATGCGAGCAATGACCTCCCCACCACCCCGAGGATACCAGCCCCACGTGCGCAACTCCAGGTTCAGCCCGAAGCCCAGATTCTCTACAAAGGGACGGTACACGTAGGCCAGGTAATGATAGGGAGGGCTCCACCGCACGTGGGTTCCCCCCACAAGGACAATTTCCGAATCCTGGGAAGAAAAGGCCAGGGGAAAAAGAAGAGCCTGCAGTAACAGCGTCACCGATCCCGCGCTCGATTGGCCAGCCAGTTCCGATATATCAAAGGTATATCGACCTCCCTCGGCCGCGCGCTGAGGATAAAAGTCCACCGTCTTGGAACCCAACTCATCACCCTCCACATCCGCGTCGCAGAGCATGCCCATGGCCCGCACAGCGGCAAGGTGCTGCGGACGCAGCCCCGGATTCCTACGTCCGGAACGCACGTTCTCGATATGCAAAGGGCGCTCCGTCAGGGCGGAAAGGGCAAGAGCCGTACGAAGTATCTGGCCTCCCCCCTCGCCATAGGAACCATCTATCGACACAGGATCGGTCATTGGCACGCTATCCCTCTGCCTCCAGGATGACCACCTCCACTTCCTCAGGGGCCTGATCCTTAAACCGCTGGGCATCCTGCTCGGAACCCACGATATCTCCCCAATGGATGGGAGCGGCCACCTGGGCCTCGATGTGCGAGAGGGCCTGGGCGGCCTCGTCGGCATCCATGGTATACGTTCCCCCCGCAGGCAATAGGGCCACGTCACAATGGATATCATCCATCTCGGGAATCAAGTCCGTGTCCCCTGCATGATATATGCGCCGCTCCCCAACCTTGACGATATATCCCACGTTTCCGGCCACCCGAGGATGATTGGGCTTGTCTGTATTGTAGGAGGCAACTGTTTCGATCGAGATTCCCTTGATCTGTAGAGAATCCCCCACCGAGACGGTGCGCACGTCGCCCGAAAGGTCCTCCGCACAGGATGCCGGACATACGATGACCGTGTCTGGCGTCGACAGCTCATCGATATCTTTGGGAGACAAATGGTCACGGTGTCCGTGGGTCACCAAAATAAGATCGGCGGGCTTACCATCGGTGATTTTCCAGGGATCGATATAGATCACTACCTCATCGTCTATACGAACGCTTGCGTGTCCCAACCAATGGACTCCCTCTAACATGGCTACCTCCCTCCATTCAATCACTTCCCTTAAACTATAACACAAGGAACGAATAGAATAAAGGCAGACCAGACTGCCCCTGCTCAGAAGAAGCCCATTCCTTCCCCAAAACGACAAAAGTCAATTGCCTCCCGCTCCCACCTGTGGTATCATCTATACACAATGAGTGAGCAAACAACAGGCAGCCCAAAGCGGGCCGACAAACTGGGCTATTATCTTCTCAAAGCGGTGAACAAGGCGGATCGAAGGTTCCACATGTTCGACGATGACGACACCATTCTCGTGGCCGTGTCTGGGGGTAAGGATAGCCTCACACTGCTGGATCTGCTGCGTCGCCGTCGACGCACAGCACGCGAGTCTTATACTCTGGTGGCCGGCCACGTGCGCACGGACGCCCAGTGTGGCGCAGCGGTACCGAAAGCGTGGCTGGAGAACTGGTGCGAGGAACACGATATCCCCTTGGTTGTCGAGAACATCGAGATCGCCGAGGAACTTGAAGAAATAGACGGTACCAAGTGCTTCCGCTGCTCGTGGAACCGACGCAAGGCCCTGTTCGAGATGACCGATCAACTGGGCTGCAACAAGCTGGCCTTTGGGCACCACGCGGACGACATCGCCGAAACCACGCTCATGAACCTTTTTTATAGTGGGCGTATCGAGCGTATGGAACCCCGGGTGAGCTTTTTCGAGGGCACCCTGATCGTCATCCGCCCTCTGGCCTTTGTGGAGCAGCGGGATATTATCCCCTTTGTAAAAGCCAGTGGGTTCCCCATAGAAGGCGAACGATGCCCCGAGAGTTACAAGTCGAAGCGCCATTCGGTGCGCAAGGTGCTGCGACAACTGGAACAGGAAAATAACTATGTGAAACGAAATATATACAATGCCGTGGAGAACTATCACGAGACGCTGCGGCAGGCGGGCTGCGATCCCCTCGAGGCATGATGGGCCAGGTCCCGCCAATTCATTCGCCGCTTTCCTTATACGATGGGAGGGATGATTCATGGAGATCGTAAATCTGGGTAGTTCGGGTCTCAAAGTGTCACGCGTCTGTCTGGGTACCATGACCTTTGGACGGGAAGCGGACGAGGAGACCTCCTTTAAACTCATGGACCGCTACGTGGAACTGGGAGGCAACTTTTTAGACACCGCCGACCAGTACTCCCAAGGGGGCTCCGAAAAGGTTGTAGGGCGCTGGATCAAGAAACGAGGTGTTCGGGACAAGATTGTGCTGGCTACCAAGGTTTACTCTGTCATGGGACCAAACCCTAACGATGGCGGTCTGTCCAGGATACATATCCAAAAGGCCGTAGAAGACAGTCTCAGACGCCTGCAAACGGACGTGATCGACATTTACCAGATCCATCGCTGGGACCCAGACGTGCCCGTCGAGGAGACCATGGAGACGCTGAACGATCTGGTGCGACAGGGCAAAGTACGTTACATTGCCTGCTCGAACCTAAAGGGTTGGCAGTTGTCCAGGTTCCTCCACGTATCCGAGAAAAACAACTGGTCCCGCTTCATCAGCATCCAGCCCATCTATAATGCCCTCAATCGCGGCCTCGAGAACGAGATCCTCCCCCTCTGTAAAGAGGAGGGTCTGGGCGTGATCACATACAATCCCCTGGCCGGTGGTATGCTCACAGGCAAGTACAAGCGTGACGAATCCATGCCCAAGGGAGCCCGCCTGGAGGCCTTTGACAGCTACTATGACCGCTACTATACGGAACAGGCTCTGGGTACCGTGGATGCCTTTGTGCAAGCGGCCAAGGAACGGGAGGTCACTCCCGCTCAATTGGCTCTGGCCTGGGTGCTCGCAGAGCCCCGCGTCACCTGCCCCATCGTGGGTGCTCGAAATCTGGAGCAACTGAATGATACCCTTGGCGGACTGGAGATCGATCTGACACCGGAGGAGCGCGAGGCCATCCCTGCTCTCCCCTCGGGGCGCTGGGTGGGCAAGGATCCCGTCTACGACCGCGAATACTAGCGCAGAGAATCCCCAGCCTTTGGGATCCTGACGGTATCAAATCTTCCATAAAGTCAACCTCACCTCAGGAGGTGGAATGCCGCAAAGGGGCATCGACGGGGGAAAGGATATAACAGAGCACAAACGCCACCCTGGAACGGCGGGACGCATCGGCGTATTCGACTCGGGCGTGGGGGGCCTCTCCATCCTTCGCGCCCTCTCACAAAAACTGTCTAACGAGTCCTTTCTTTACGTGGCCGATGGCATCCACTGTCCTTATGGCGTACGTCCGGCTCAAGAGATCCGTCGTTTGACCGAGGCCATCTGTCGATATCTTGTCCAACAGAATGTCAAACTGATCGTCGTAGCCTGCAACACGGCCTCCGCGGCAGCCCTCTCTCACCTGCGCAGCGCCTTCCCCGAACTGCCCTTTGTGGGGATGGTACCCGCCGTCAAACCAGCGGCGCAGATCACAGAGACGGGAGTAGTGGGTGTCCTGGCTACAGCGAGCACGTTTCAGGGCCAGCTCTATAAAGACGTGGTGCGGTGCCATGCCCAAGGGACGCAGATAATGGCCCAGGTCTGCGACGGACTGGTGGAATGCGTCGAGGACGGCGCCCTTGACACCCCGTATACCAGATCTTTGCTGCGCAACTATATCCATCCCCTGTTGGAAGCAGGGGCGGATACGCTGGTGATGGGCTGCACGCACTATGCGTTCCTCATCCCCACCATCAGGCAATTGATCGGGGAGGAGATCACCCTCCTCGAGCCCAGTGGCGCCATCGCTCGACGAACGGCACAGATACTAAAGACAGAAAATACTGCAAAGGAAGAAGCAGCAGGAAAGATCACCTTTACGACCACGGGAGACCCCTCGCGTTTTTACCGCATCATCAAGAGGCTTCTGCCAGAAGCCTCTCCCCCACGCCCTCTGCGCTGGGTGGACGGCCATATACAAGACGACATCCACTGGCCGAAGGTCCTGAAGAACATACCTATCGCCGATGACAACCGCGCGGGATAGAATATTCCTGACGCACTTATCCAATGAGGAAAGATGACATGGCCGACTGGTACAGACAAACCACAGACCAAGTTTTAGAGCAACTGGATACACAACGGGAAGGTTTATCCCAAAAAGAGACCCAAAGACGTCTCGAGGAATATGGTCCTAACGAACTCGAGGAACGGCGGGGACGCAGTCCTTGGCACATCATGGCCAGCCAATTTACCGAGATCATGGTCATCGTGCTGCTTGTGGCAGCGGCTATCTCCTTTGGCGTCGGGGAGATAACTGACAGTATCATGATCATGATCATCGTCGTCCTCAACGCCATCCTGGGTTTTACGCAGGAATACCGGGCAGAAAGAGCCATGGCCGCCCTGAAGGAACTCGCCGTCCCCAAGGTAAGAGTTCGTAGAGAGGGCAGCGTGCACGAGATCGAATCGACAGAGCTCGTGCCTGGCGACATCGTCCTACTGGAAGCCGGCGCACGCGTCCCGGCGGACGTGCGCCTCCTGGAATCTGCCAACCTTCGTACCCAGGAGGCCGCGCTGACGGGCGAGTCCGTCCCTGTGGACAAGGTGACCAAGGCCCTCGAGGAAGAGGAACTGGCCATCGGCGATCGGCGCAATATGGCCTTTATGGGTACCAACGTGGTCTATGGTCGAGGCACGAGCGTGGTCGTAAAGACGGGAATGGACACCGAACTGGGCAACATCGCCGATCTGCTACAGACGGTCACGGAGGAAAAGACGCCATTGCAGCAAAAGATGGCTGAACTGAGCAAATGGTTGGCCACGGGTGCTCTGATCATCACTGGCATCGTCTTTGGCGTGGGCGTCTGGCGAGGTGTCGAACTGACCGAAATGTTTCTCACCGCCATCAGCCTGGCCGTGGCCGCCGTGCCCGAAGGCCTGCCGGCCGTGGTCACCATCGCGCTGGCGCTGGGTGCGCAGCGCATGGTGAAACACAACGCCCTGATTCGCAAACTGCCCGCCGTAGAGACCCTGGGCTCTGTCACAACCATCTGCTCGGACAAGACGGGCACCCTCACTGAGAATCGTATGACGGTGACAGCCCTTGACGTGGCGGGGCACTCGATGGATATCGAAACGGAGATGCAGCGGACGGGCGCCGTCCTCTCACGTGATGAGGCCCCCCTGGGAAGACCCGATCCAGATATCGCCCTCCTGGTAGCCGGGAGCGCCCTCTGTAATGATGCCACGCTGGAGCCCGACGAGGACGAGATGGGGGGATATCATACGGTGGGGGACCCCACAGAAGGGGCCCTGGTCGTGGCAGCGGCTCGAATGGGGCTGTGGAAAAGACAAATGGATGACATTATGCCTCGCGCGGGGGAGGTACCCTTTGAGTCCGCGCGCAAGCGAATGAGTACCGTGCACGAAAGGCCATCGGAGGAGGAGTGGGACGAGGAGGACGGACTGCAATGGCTACCACAACTCCCAGAATCATCCTACATCGTCTTCGCCAAAGGCTCGACCGATAGTCTTCTCGAGATCTCCGATCGCGTATGGAACAACGGAGAGATCGAGAAACTGGACGATGAGTGGCGCCAACGCATCGAGAACGCCAACGACGACCTGGCAGAGGAGGGGATACGCGTTCTGAGCGTCGCCGTAAAGACGCTGGATAGCCTTCCTGACGAGATTAACGAATCGACGATAGAGCATAACCTCATCTTTGTGGGACTGGCAGGCATGATCGATCCACCCCGGCCTGAGGTTCATGACGCGGTCGCGGAATGCCGCACGGCAGGTATCCGTCCCGTGATGATCACTGGCGACCACCCCCTTACGGCTCTGAACATCGCCCAGGATCTGGAGATTGAGCGAGAGGACGGCCAAGATCACGTTCTCACCGGCAGAGAGCTGGCACACATGGATGTGGATGAGCTGGAAGACGTCGTAGAGGAGATAGCCGTCTATGCCCGCGTCAATCCAGAAGACAAAGTCAAAATCGTAGAAGCCCTCAAAAAGAGGGGGCATTTCGTGGCCATGACGGGTGACGGAGTGAACGATGCACCGGCCCTCAAACGCGCCGATATCGGAGTGGCCATGGGCATCACAGGAACTGACGTGAGCAAAGAGGCCTCCGAGATGATCCTCTTGGATGACAATTTTGCCACCATCGTCAACGCAGTGGAAGAAGGGCGCACCATCTATGAGAATATCCGCAAGTTCGTCAAATATACGATGTCGAGCAATGTAGGAGAGATCCTGGTCATGCTGATCGCTCCGCTCCTTGGCTTGTCTATCCCCCTAAACGCTATACAGATCCTGTGGATCAACCTGGTGACGGATGGTCTGCCTGGGCTGGCTTTAGGAGTAGAACCCTCGGCGCCGGACATCATGGAACGTCCTCCCCATCCCCCCGATGAAAGCGTCCTGGCCCGCGGCCTCGGCACCTACATTCTCTGGGTGGGACCGTTGATGGGGATCGTGGCCCTGCTGCCGCAATTCCTCGCCGCCAGTCCCGAGGTGGATCTTGCCGGTGGTACATGGCGAACAATGGTCTTCACCACCCTGGCTCTGGCCCAAATGGGGAATGCCCTTGCCATCCGCTCGGATCGGTTGCTGCTCATTCAGTTGGGTCTCTTCACTAATCCTGCCTTGCTAGGAGCAGTGGCCCTGACCTTTTTACTCCAGTTGGCCGTGATCTACGTTCCCTTTATGCAGACCATCTTTGACACAAGCCCCTTAACGTTGGAGCAATTGGGCATCAGTCTCGCTTTCAGTTCCATCATCTTTGTGGCAGTAGAGATCGTCAAGCTGATCCAGAGCCACAGGGCTAAAGTGTAGAGCGAACGTGAAAGGGGAGCAAGGGGGAGACAGGAAAGGATACAAATGCGACCTTCGCCAGGTACGCTCAAAAGATTTTCAGAGCGTATTGCGCCTGGCCCAAGAGGCGAGCTGCAGACCCCACCTGGACGTGGAATGGCTGCGCTACCATACGCGAGATGATCCAACCTGTCTCCCAGAGACCTGCGTGGTTGCGGCGAGGGGGCATTCAGTCTATCTCGATCTCTTTCCAATATCCCTGCCGAAAGCGGAACGTCATCGCCGCCCCGCTCACCAAATAGCTGAGCGCCAGCCCCACCCAAACTCCCACATGCCCCAACCCAACCTGCACGGACAGCAACCAACACAGGGGGAGTTGTACGAGCCACAACGCTCCCATATTGATCACCATGGGGGACAGAGCATCCCCCGCCCCTGCCAGGGCGCGACTCACGATCAAAGACCAGGCCATACCTCCCTCAAACAGGACGGCATACGCCGCAGCGACAACGGCAACCTGCAACGTAGCCAAAGATATGCCAAAAAATCCAAATACGCCGGTGGGCCACAGATTAAGTCCTCCGAACAAAAGCAACGTGCCAAACACGCCTCCCAAGGTGGCCAATTCCACGGCGCGCTCTGCACGCTCTGGCTCTTCTGCTCCCAGGTTCTGTCCCACCATGGTGGCCGTCACGTTTCCAACTCCCGTGGGTACACAACGTAAAAAACCGATCAAGCGCGACAATACACTGTAAGCAGCAAGCACGTCGTTCCCCAGATAAGCCACCAACTTCATAAGCAGGGCATTGGTGAGGTTGGGAGAGAAACGCTGAGCTGTCGTGGGGATGGCAATGCGCAGAATCTGCCTCATCACCGTCAGGTCGGGGCGTAGGTCCCGCCAGTGAAGACAAAGCCCTGCCTTTCCACCAAGGAGAACAGATAATTGGGCCATGACGCCGGCAGCACTGCCCAGCACTGCTGCCCAGCCCGCTGCCCGTACTCCCAGAGCGGGGAACGGGCCCACCCCAAGGACGAGCATGGCCTCTACAAGGAATGTGACCGCTATGCTGACCACGTTAATGCGGAGAGTATACTCGGGATATCCTGCTCCCCGAATGACGCCATTCATGGAGGGCAGCGTCTCCATAAAGAGTAATCCCCCAAATACAATCCGTAAATAGGCCGTGGCATCGCGCAAAACCTCTCCCCTGGCCCCCATCCACCTGAGAAACGTGCGGCCCATGAGTTGTCCCAAGACAGCCAGCGGCACGACAAAAAAGACGATCAGGAGAATGGCCTGCATAGTGGCGTGGTCCGCTCTACGGGTATCGTCGGCCCCACAGTGTCGGGCCACGACGGCCATACCCCCCGCCGAAAGGCCCATCATAGGACTGATAAGCACCACCCTCAGCGTGGTGCCCATGGTCACGGCGGCCAGAGCCATCTCGCTCACCCTGCCCATCCAAAAGGCATCCAGTAACCCCATAACGCTGAAAAGGGCCTGCTCGGCGACGGAGGGAAGGGCCAGTTCCAGTATCTGACGTGGAAGCGGGCCCGAGACCAGATCCCTCCGTGCCCTACTCTTTTGCATCACCGCTTTACTGGTCAAAAGTCTACCTCACGTAATCCAGGTGAACGAGTTTAATCCAGGCATCGTCTCCCTCCAAGTCACCATATGTTCCACACTCCACGCAGAGAATTTGAGATAAACTTTGTGTTTATCTGCACGGGCCAATTCCGACGCTGGACTCGTGTCTCAACTGCCTTCTTATGAGCAAAATGGCACTGAATCCAGGTGAACTGGTGGCGAGATGTAGCAGATAAGGTCGGATCGACCTTATCTTGAGTTTTCTGCACTTCACAGTTCCCCATACCTGCAGTATAATAAACATGCTATAGTGAGTTGCGAACGATCATCCTGGTAGCAGGGAGCAAAACGCCATATGAAAGTAGGCTATGTCTACGATCCCATATTTCTAGAGCATGATACTAGAGATCATCCCGAAAAGGCAAAACGACTGTTGGCCATTATGCAATGCCTGGACGATGCCGGACTGCTGGAAAAGATGAAAGCCATCAAAGCCGAAAAGGCCTCCCTAGAAGACCTGACCCGCATCCATTCCCCTTCACTTATCGAGCAGATCCGCGAGATGGCCGAAAGCGGAGGGCAGGCCTTTGACCCCGATACCTTTGTCAGCAGAGGCTCCTACCAGGCTGCCCTGTACGCTGCAGGGGGCACTATTGCCGCCGTACGAGAGGTCCTACATGACCTGGACGGCGCATATGCCCTTGTACGTCCCCCCGGTCATCATGCCACCAAAACGAGGGCCATGGGCTTTTGTCTGTTCAATAATCTGGCCATCGCCGCCGCGTGGGCCCTGGCCAACGACCATGTATCCCGTATCGCCATCGTCGACTTTGACGTCCATCATGGCAATGGAACCGAGCAGGCCTTTGAGGAGAATCCTGACGTACTCTATGTCTCATTGCACCAGCACCCGCTGTTTCCTGGTACGGGTGACTGGCGCTCCACGGGAACTAGAGATGGATTGCACACCTGCGTGAACATTCCCCTCCCGGCACAGACCGGAGACGCGGGCTACAGACAGGCCTTTCAACGCCTCGTCATCCCTGCCCTGCGCCGCTTTGAACCCGACATCATCCTCTCATCCGCGGGATACGACGCCCACTGGGCGGATCCCTTGGGCTGGATGCTCCTCTCCCTCTCCGGCTACCGATACATGGCCGATGCACTGGCCCAGTTGGCCCAAGAGCTATGCAAAGGGCGCATCGTGTATACTCTCGAAGGGGGCTACAATCTCAGCGTGTTGTCCCACGGGGTAGCCACCACCATTGCCGCCATCCTCGACATACCCTATGAGGACGTTATCGGTCCCGCTGAACAGAGGGAAACCCCTGTCGAATCCATTCTCAGTCCCATCGCGAACTGGCATCGTCTGAAACGAAGTGAAGTGAGCTGATTTCGAGCACAAGCGTCAGAGCGCATGCATTGGCTTCACCTCTATGATATAATGGAGATATAGAGGCAGAACCCCAAGTGGGAAGGCACGTCCTGCCTTTATTCCATCCCAGTCTTCACACCCATAGATCGGAAAAGGAGGTCAAAGATGGCGAGCATGGAAGGCATACCTCAGGAAAGAAAACGGGTAAATATCAACACCGCTTCTGTCGAAACTCTGCGAGACGAAATCGACGGTGTCGGTCAGGTTCTTGCCGAACGCATTGTGGCCTATCGCGAGGAGCACGGTCCGTTCTCAGAGCCCTCGGGACTGACAGAGGTAGCTGGCATCGGGCCCCGAATGCTTGAGGAAATGGACGTGGAACTGACGGTAGAAACGGCGCTTCAAGGCGAAGAACGAACGCCTGAAGAAGTTGAGGAGGTCGCGACCGAGGAAGAGGAGATGGCCCCCGCCGAGGAAGCGGCGGAAAACCTTTCAGAGGCTGAGGAAGCAGAAGAGGAAGAGGCCGTCGAATATATGCCGGCCGAAGAGATCGAGGAGATCGACATGTCCGAGGAAGAAGGGGCCTGGAGTGCCTCGGCCGAGGAAGCAGAAGAGGAACTCGAGGAAGAAATCCCAGGGGAACTGGAACAGGAGATGCCCGTTCCAGAACGAGAAGAGGAGCCCTCTACAGAAGAAGCCGGGGAAGAGATCGAAGAGGATATGCCAGATGAAGAGGAAGCCCCCTCGCCAGGAGAGATGGCACCGCCCGAAGAGGAAAAAGAAGTGGTAGAGAAAGAAGAAGAAAGGGTTGCACCAACGCAGCCAAGTCGACAAAACCGCTTCTGGCAAAACGCCCTTCTCGTATTGTTGGGCGGACTTTTGGGCGTCGTGCTAACCCTTGTAGTGGCCATCATCTGGTCAGGCACCGTCGATTTTGCACCGCGTCAACAGGTTGAGGCCCTCAGCCGAAATATGAATACCATGCAGAGAAATCAGGACTTGGCCTGGGAGCGCGTCGACGAACTGACTGTCCGTGCCGATGAGATGGAACGCCGCATAGAGAAACTGGAAGCCCTTGAGAAAAGGGTGACCGCAGCAGAGGAGGATCTCGAAACGGCACAGGGCGAACTCGCAGCGGCTCAAGAGGATCTCTCGGCTCTCTCCACGGACGTTCAGGATCTGCGCAAAAGCGTCAACGACTCCATCGATGCCCTGGATGCACGCATGAGCGACGCGGAAGAAGAATTAGAAGCCGTCAGTGACTCCCTGGCCGACCTGGAGGAGGCCTTTGCCACCATCGAGGAATCCGTGGAAAAGTTTGACGCCTTCTTTAGCACACTGCGCGATCTCCTGGTGGAGATGCAGGGGCCTGCAACTTCTTCCTCAACGGAAGCAGAAGAGGGTCCCAGGAAGACTAAGGTGACGCCTACCTCAACGCCAACGACCGTTCCGCAATCCAGCGGCGGCTGAGGCTGTTACTAATCCAGTTCTGTATGGGCTGACCTACACGCGCAAAGCTCGTACCGTATCGCCCACCTGCAAGTGGGCGATACGGGCTGCGCTTCCCTCCCTCACGGCGATCTCGAGGAATCCGTGACTGCCGATGAGGGCGACCAAATCGCCTTTCGCCGCCGAGGCATAGGTAGAGGACAGCCCAATGATCCACTCCTTCCCAGCCATCACCTGCCAACGATCACAGTCTCGTAACATGTCAGCGGGGATATTGGTCACCACATTCCCAAAGCCATCGACGTGAATCACGTGGCCGACGATCGTTCCGTTACTCCGTCTCTCGGGAACGGGGAGATCTAACTGCACCAACTCCTCGAGGGGCTTGCCCAGATCCTCTAGGGGCACGCCTAGAGCCAGGTGTGCCGCCACAGGGGCAAAGATATCGCGCCCATGGAACGTCTCACTGACCTCCTCACGCCAATAGACCGGATTTGTTAAAGAGACCGCCTGGACCTGTTGCTCTCTCCGCAGTACGTAGGCGAGCACACCGTTATCGGGTGCTACGAACAGATGCTCCGCCGCCTGCACGGCCATCGCTCGTCGCTCACTCCCCACCCCGGGATCGACTACCACCAGGTGAACGGTACCCGAAGGAAAGAAGGTATAGGCGGAGCGCAGGACAAAGGCCCCCTCCCGCACCGATTGAGGAGTGATCTGGTGACTAATGTCCACCAGACACACCTGGGGAGCGATGGAGAGTATGACCCCCTTCATAGCGGCCACATAGCCGTCCCGTAGACCAAAATCCGTACATAAAGTGACGATCTTCGGCATCTCTTTTTCCCTCTCCAAAAGGCAGAAGATAACCACTCCGAGCGTACAAAAAGGAGGTGGTGAAAACTGTGCCAAAAAACACACAACTTTTAGAGTCCAGGCACGTCCAAGAAGGGACACTAATTTTTGTGTAAAGCTCATCATCATGGTATACTCTTAGTTTAGTTAGTACAAATATCCTATCAAGCACGCTCTTGGATCAAAGGTGTCGTGCCGATTCAGATGATCGGTTCACCGATGGACGAAGGGGGCGGGTGTATAAAACGAAGGAGGACTAGACTGTGCCTATTGCTACCATGAGGGAACTTTTGGAAGCGGGAGTGCATTTCGGCCATCGAACCCGGCGGTGGAATCCCAAGATGCGCCCCTATATCTTTACCGAACGAAAAGGGATACATATCATAGACCTGCAGCAGACCATGGAAGGGTTACAAAGAGCCTATGACTTTGCACGCGATGTGGCTGCAGAGGGCGGCGACATTATCTTTGTGGGCACCAAGCGTCAGGCCCAGGAAAATGTGAGAGAACAGGCCATACGTTGTGGCATGCCCTATGTGACCCAGCGTTGGCTGGGGGGTACCCTCACCAACTTTCAGACTATACGCTCTCGTATAGAATATATGCTCGAGTTGGAGCAGCAACACGAACGCGGCGAGTTCGAGTTGCTGCCTAACCAAGAGGCAAGGGACAAACTGCGGGAATTGAACAGGCTTCATCGCCGCATGAACGGTCTACGTAACCTCAATCGGCTGCCCGAGGCCCTCTTTATCACCGACGTGGAAACAGAAGAGATCGCCGTGCGCGAGGCCAATCGCCTGGACATCCCCGCAATCGCTATGGTGGATACAAACTGCGACCCCGAGGGCATCGAGTACATCATCCCCGCCAACGACGATGCGATTCGCTCTATTCTCATCATAGCCAGTATAATTGCCGACGCGGTCATCGAGGGCCAACAGATGCGCGGCGTCATCATGGAGGAGGAGGGAGCGGAGGCACCCACTGCAGAAGGTCCTCTGGTGGAGACGATCGAGCCTGTCGCTGTTGGTAAAGAGGCCGCCTATCCAGCAGAGGAAGAAGAGGATGAGATCATCATCATAGACGACGAAGAAGAATTCGAAGACGAATCCGAGCAAGAGGCTGTCGAGTAATCTTGATAGATTATTCTTATGAGCCGGGACATCATGCCCGGCTCATGGTATGCAAAGCGAAAGGATGAATGGATGGCAACGAACATCGAAAAGGTAAAAAATCTCCGCGAGATGACGGGCGGGGGCGTGCTGGATTGCAAGAGAGCCCTGGATGAGGCGGACGGGGATATAGAAGCGGCGGCAGAGATCCTGCGTCGAGAGGGCTATGCCGCTGCTGAGGAGAAGGCAGGACGCACCACGGAAGAGGGCTGCGTCGACGCCTATATACATACGGATAGCAAGCTGGGCTCCCTCATACAGGTTAATTGTGAGACGGATTTTGTCGCTCGCACAGAAGAGTTTCGGACCCTTTGCCATGACCTGGCCATGCAGATTGCCGCAACCGCACCCCAGTGGATTTCCCGCGAGGATATACCCGATGCTGTGATCCAGGAACAGACGGATGAATATCTATCTGAAATCGAGGATGACAAGCCGGAACATGTCGTGGAACGCATCCTGGAGGGCAAGCTCGATAAATTCTGCAAGGAACAATGCCTTTTAGAACAACCTTTTATCAGAGATGATGAAAAGACGATCCAGCAGTTGATCACAGAAGCCATCGCTGAGACCGGCGAGAATATTGTGATCAGACGATTTGCCCGCTTTAAAATAGAGTAGCGACGCTCTCAGTCATAAAAGAGCCAGCAGCAATTCGGTGGAGGTGTCGATGGCGACTGTAAAATATGATCGTGTTCTTCTCAAGCTAAGTGGCGATTTCATGGCCGGAAAATCTGGCTTTGGTATCGCCCCCTCCCAGATAGACACGGTGGCCCAGCAGATCAAAAAGGCCCAGGCACTGGGCAGCGAGGTAGCCATCGTCATCGGCGCG
This sequence comes from Anaerolineae bacterium, assembly GCA_041685915.1. Lineage (GTDB taxonomy): Bacteria > Chloroflexota > Anaerolineae > UBA1429 > UBA1429 > JAWLEV01. The sequence continues at coordinate 14,838 of JAWLEV010000038.1, forward strand.
GGCAATATCTGGCGGGGGAGTGCCTCCATCGCCCGCGGCATGGAACGCGCTACGGCCGACTATATGGGGATGCTGGCCACAGTCATCAATGCCATGGCCCTACAGGATTCCCTGGAACGCATGGGCATTGTAACCCGTGCCCAAACAGCCATAGAGATGCGTGAGGTGGCGGAACCATACATCCGTCGCCGGGCGATTCGCCATCTGCAAAAGGGGCGCATCGTCATTTTCGGCGGCGGAACGGGGAATCCCTATTTTACCACCGACACTGCGGCAGCCCTGCGCGCCATGGAGATTGGAGCCGATGTGCTTCTCAAGGCTACCAAGGTCGACGGCATCTACGACCAGGATCCCATGGAGCATCCCGAGGCCCGGCGTTTCGAGCATCTTTCCTACATCGAGGCTCTCAATATGGGCACCAAAGTGATGGATAGCACCGCCATCTCTCTTTGTATGGATAATGGGCTCCCGCTGATGGTCTTCAAGCTGAGCCCTCCAGATAGTCTAGCAAGGGCGATTTCTGGCGAAAAGATAGGTACCATGGTGAGCTAAAGCACCCATCCTAACGAGCAGAGGTCGATCATGACATCCCAGTTCCAGAAACGGTCGAGAGGAATGGGATCCATTGTAACGAGACCCTCAATCATAGTAGTGATGGACATTTCTTTTTCCTATCCCTTTTCAGAACAGCCAAAATTCATACTAGAGCACATGAGAGGTGGATGTTCAAATGGATGATATCTTTCGTGACATCGAACAGCGTATGAAAAAAGCCATTTCAACGCTGCGCTCCAACCTGCTTAGCATCCGTACGGGTCGTGCGTCTCCCGCTCTGATAGAGGATATCCCCGTCGAGGTCTACGATAGCACCATGCCCCTCAATCAGGTGGCGACGATCTCTGTGCCCGAACCAAGACTCTTGATGGTGAGACCATGGGATGCCAACACGCTCCCCGCGATCGAGAGGGCCATCCTCAAGTCCGACGTGGGATTGACCCCGAACAACGACGGGACCGTCATTCGCCTGACCATCCCCTCCCTGACAGATGAGCGACGACGCGAACTGTCGAGGATGGTAGGGGAACGCGTCGAGGAGACGCGGGTAGCCATACGAAATCTGCGGCGCGAAGCCCTGAGAAAGCTGGAAAGCCAAGAGAAAAAAGGCGAGATATCGGAGGACGCGTTCTACAGGACGAAGGAGCGTCTGCAGGAACTGACGGACAAGTACACCGAGCAAGCGGATCAGCTGGGCGAGAAAAAACAATCCGAGATCATGGAAGTTTGATGAACGACGTGGAGGACAAGACGCCGGTTCCATTGAAAAGAGTGCCCCAACACGTGGGCATCATCATGGATGGTAATGGGCGTTGGGCCCAGACACGAGGTCTGCCCCGGACTGCTGGACACCGGGCCGGCACAGAGAATCTACGGGAGATATTCCGTGCTGCCGTGGATTTTGATGTGGAGATATTGACTCTCTATGCCTTCTCCACCGAGAATTGGAACCGTCCGCCCGCCGAAGTCCGTGCCCTCATGCGCGTGTTGAAACGTGTGATCGACAACCAACTCGATGAACTCATCGAAAGTGGCGTGAGGATCTGCCATGTGGGGCTTTTAGATGGCCTCGCGCCTATCGTCAGAAAAAAGATCCAACATGCCGAAGAGAGTAGCAGGGAAAATAATCGCCTGATCGTCAATGTGGCCTTTAATTATGGGGGGCGCGCAGAAATCGTGGAGGCGGTAAAGGGTATAATCGCCGACGGGCTCTCTACAGACGAGGTAGACGAGGAACGCTTTAGCGAATATCTATTCACGGCAGGTTTGCCGGATCCCGATCTGATCATCCGTACCGGTGGAGACATGCGCCTTAGCAACTTTTTGATCTGGCAAGCGGCGTACGCGGAGCTCTATTTTACCCCCACCCTCTGGCCAGAGTTTCATCGTCAGGATTTGCGAGAGGCTCTCGTCTCCTATCAACAGCGTGACCGAAGATTTGGAGGACTGGACTCGGACGCTTAAAAGACTCGAGACGTACGATTATGTGAGGTGCGTTGTGCTGCGGGACCGTCTGCTGAGCGTCTTGGTGCTCTTGCCCATTGTCGTCATATCAGTTTATCTCGGCGGGCCGTTCCTGCTTGCCATAGTACTGATAGGTAGTCTCTGTGCAGGGGGCGAATATGTGAGGATGACCTCTGGCAAGGGACTACTGGCACCATACTTTTTCATCTCCCTGCTCATCGTGTCGTTCGTGCTGGATGCTCAGTGGCCAGATAGGGATCTGATATACTGGGCCTCAACCTTTATCCCCCTTGCAGCCCTCACCTTTGAGGTATTCCGAGGTAATGCTCCCGATTCTTTACAAAACTGGGCCTTTGTTATCTCGGGCGGCATCTATATCGGACTTTTGAGCTACGCGATCAGACTACGCGCCCTGGACAAGGGCTTTTTCTGGCTCCTGTTAGCTCTGGGAGGCACCTGGATCTGTGATAGTGCCGCCTATTGTGTGGGCAGTATTTGGGGCAAGCACAGCCTCTGCCCCAAGATCAGTCCTCACAAAACATGGGAGGGTGTAACCGGAGCGACAGTAATGGGCTTGGTCGCCGTTGTAACGGCGAGTTACCTGCTGCTCGACCTACCTTTGCCTTGGGGATCCTTGTTAGGATTTCTGATCGTCATGGGAGCAACGCTCGGCGACCTTGCAGAATCGGTTATCAAACGTCAAATGAAGATGAAGGATTCTGGAAAACTTATTCCCGGACACGGTGGGATGCTGGATCGCATCGACAATTTGCTCTTTGTCATCCCCGTCGTCTATTATTTCGTCATACTTATTCGCCATATGGGACTATAAGATGTTAAGCGGAGTTATGACACGCGTATGAGTCCTACAACTATCGCTTCCATCCTAAGATTCGGTAATCTCATACTTTCATCGGCCAACATCATCATCGGGTTCTCTCTTTTCGCCTACATCCTCACCCACAATTCTCGCAGTGCGGTCGCGCGGGCCTTTTGTGCCCTCATGGCTTTTGTCAGCCTAGTGTACGTCGTCGACGTGAACGTCGCCAACGTCAATACGGCGAGGTCAGCGGAGAATTGGCTGCGCTTTCAGTGGGTGGGCATCGCCTTTGTCCCTGCAGCCTATCTGCACTTTTCTGATGCTCTCCTGCGCACCACGGGCTCCCTATCGCGATGGCGACGCATCGGTACCCTGGTCGGATACCTTTTGGGCGCGGTTTCCCTGGTCCTCGTCCTCTTTACAGATATGATCGTCATGGGAGTCGCCAAGATGGACCATATATACCATCTGCTCGCAGGGCCGTTCTTCTGGCTATTCGCCATCGTGTACATCATGATGGCCCTGAATGGATGGCTCAACATCAGGATGGCACGCAATCGCTGCCTGACCTCCACCTCTCGGCGACGCATGTCCTATCTCATGTTGGCCTTTGCCGCACCGACGGTAAGCGCCTTCCCCTATCTGCTCATTCCCGCCACGGGACAGCACTTTTCCATCAATTTCATCCATCTACTGACCCTGGTAGGGAATCTGGGCATCGCCTTGATGACTGTCGTCATCGGTTACATTGTGGCCTATCAGGGAGTGTTACTCCCCGACCGTGTGATCAAGCACAACATGATGCACTTTCTCCTGCGCGGCCCCCTGGTGGCAATCATGGTCGTCGTTATCATGTTAACCATCCCACGCGTGGAGCATATCTGGGGACTCCCCCGCGATACCATGCTGATCATAACCGTCGCCGGCAGCGTAGTCGTGCTACAGTTGCTGGTAAATGTGGCCAAGCCAGCCATCGACCTTTTGCTCTATCGTAAAGATCGTAAAGAGGTGGCGTGGATTCAGACCCTAGACGAGCGTCTCTTTACCACCACCGATCTGGAGCAGCTGTTGGAGAATACACTGATCGCCTTGGCGGACCTGCTTCGCGTGCCCTCCGGGTTCGTGGTGACCATGGAGGGTTCTACTGCCTCCGTCCGGGTCTTTTGCGGTCCCAGGGCGGAGGCCAGGAGCTTTTTATCCAAGAGTTCTCTACCCCAACTCATGGATCTCCTCTCCAAGAGCCGACAAGAAGAGGGAACCATTACCAATGACGATTTCGTCGCCGCGGATGGATACTGGCTATTGCCGCTGCGCAGCCCCAGCGAACATACCACGTTGGGCATTCTGGGATTCCGGGCCGCAGTCAGCAAAACCTCCTTCTCCACCCAAGATCTGGAGGCGGCCCACAATCTGGTACAGCGCGCCGAACTGGCCCTGGAGGATATGCACCTGCAGCAACGGATATTCGCCGTACTGCAGGGAATGCGAAGCGAATTGGATCAGCTCCAGGAGTGGCGCTCCAGCCCCCTCTATGTGGGAGAGGATACGCTACAGTACTTTGAGATGAACCCCATCCATTCCAACTCTTTTACAGAGATCGTCAAGGATGCCCTGGGCGATCTCTGGGGCGGGCCGAAACTAAGCCAGAGCCCCCTGCTGCGTATGCAGCTGGTGCGCGAGCGCCTTAGCGACCACGACGGCGTACCTGCCAAAGCGGTGCGTGCCGTCCTCAAGGAGGCCATAGAGAAGCTCAGACCAGAGGGTAAGCGCAGCATGACCGCCACAGAATGGACGATCTATAATATCCTCGATCTCAAGTTCATCCAGGGCAAGCGCATCCGCGACATCGCACAACAGTTGGCCATGAGCGAGTCAGATTTTTACCGCAAGCAGCGGGTGGCCATCGCTCAGGTGGCCGACATCTTGGTGCGCATGGAGCACGGGGAAAAAGAAGGAGCCAAAGGGGAATAGAACGTCATCTGCGATCTTCCCACGCTGAAAGCGCCTGGGGAAGATCACATACGCGTTCCAGGACGATATCCGCCTCGGCGACTCCATCGCGATGCGCGGAACTCTCCAACACCAGGGCCGTATGCATGCCCACCTTCTTTGCTCCCCTGAGATCCGCTTCCGGCCGGTCTCCCACGTGGAGTGCGGAATCCGCCCTCGCTCCCAAAGCCCGCAGGGTGCCCATGAAAGCGTAGGAACACCCTTTGCTAACTCCGATCTCATCAGAAAAGGTCAACCAGTCAAAGGCCTTGAGTAACTCCCTCTCCCGCAAAAGGCGGCGCAGGACGCGGCCCGGCGTCACGCCGGTATCGGAGATCAGGCCTATTAGCAAGCCCGCGTCCCGAAGACGATACAGCGTGTCAGAAACATTTTCAAACAACGGCGGCGGATCCTCCAGTGCGGCCTCTTCCCAGCCCTGCAGCACTGCCTGATAGGCGGGTGGAGATAACGTCGCACCCAACAGATCCAGGGTCATACTCAGGACCGTCGTCCCACGCATCCCAAATCCCATCTCCATAGCATGAGAAAAACGGCACCCACTCTCGTCATAGGCCTCCCCCACACGCCTGGACGTGTACCGAGGGAGATAGCGAGCCAACATCTCACAGCGCTGGGACCTCAGGCTGTAACGCCCGTCAAACAGCGTTCCCCAGAGATCGAACGTCACCGCCGCTATGCTTTTACGCACAATCCCTCCCTCGCTCCCATTACACCGACCGCCCCATTCCCAATCCACCTGCGTGAGCGGGGAATGGGGCGGCCAAAGGGCACCCGCTTTTCCTAATCGCCAAAAGCCGCGTCGAAAGCCACGCCCGAGGGCGGGAAATCGACCTGACGGACAAACTCGGCGGCCTCTTGGGCGCCGAACTCGCGATCCATGCCGGGGTCCTCCCACTCTACAGAGAGGGGACCGGTATAATCGATGCGATTCAAAACGCGGATGACCTCCTCAAAGTTCACGTCTCCATGTCCCAGGGAACGGAAATCCCACCCCCGATGAGCCTGGCCGAACCCCAGGTGAGAGCCGAGAATCCCCGAGTAGCCGTCCAAAGTAACGGCAGCATCCTTCATGTGCACATGGTAGATACGATCTGAGAATTCCTCAATAAAGCGAGTGGGATCGACCCCCTGCCAGAGGAGGTGGCTGGGATCAAAGTTAAAGCCAAAGGCCGTGCGATAGTCAAGGGCTTCCAGGGCCCGCTTGGCGGTTACGATATCGTAGGCGATCTCTGTGGGATGCACCTCCAGGGCGAAACGCACCCCCACCTCGCTAAAGGTATCCAGGATGGGATTCCACCGCGAGGCGAAATCCTCAAAACCGGCCTCAATCATCTCGGGGGGCGTGGGCGGGAAAGAGTAAAGGTACTTCCATATGCCGGAGCCCGTGAACCCGTTGACCACCTGCACGCCAAACTCGGCCGCGGCCCGGGCCGTATCCCGCACCTCCTGAGCGGCACGCTGGCGTACCCCCTCGGGATCGCCATCGCCCCAGATGCGCTCCGGCAGTGTGGCCTTGTGGCGCTCGTCGATGGGATCGTCACACACACACTGCCCGACGAGGTGCGTGCTCAAGGCATAGCACTCCAGGTCATGCTCGTGCAACAGGTCCCAACGTCCCAGGATATATCCATCCTCTGCCAGGGCTCGATCGACCTCAAAGTGGTCGCCCCAACATGCCAGTTCCAACCCATCATATCCCCAACCCTTGGCCTTTTCCGCCAGAACCTCCAGGGGCATATCAGCCCATTGTCCCGTAAACAGCGTAACCGGTCTCGGCATCTTGTGCTCCTTTCTCTTGTTTGATCTTCCAACACATCATCAATCGACGCTAGAGCGAGAAATCGATGGGCGTCCACTTGACTTCAGTGGCATCGCTTTCCACCGCCTTGTGAATAAAGTGAACACCCTGGGCACCATCCTCCACCGTGGGAAAGTCCAGCATGACCTCGCTGGGTTCTACGCCCAGCAATCTGCAGCGCAGGGCATCCGCATAATTCTTGTAGATGTTGGCAAAGGCCTCGATAAAGGCCTCCGGATGCCCGGCGGGCAGGCGCGTGGCGGCGACAGCGGCCTCACACAGATAGTCGTTGCCCCGCTTATAGACTTTTTCCGGTGCCTCATTGCTCTGCACATAGAGATAGTTCGGATCCTCCTGATACCAGGCCAACCCCGCCTTGCTGCCCCACACGCGAATGCTCAGCGCATTCTCTTGACCGGGACAGGCCTGCGAGGCCGTCAGGATACCTTTGGCCCCCTCCTTGAAACGCAGGAGGATGTTCCCATCATCATCCAACTCCCGACCGGGCACAAAAGTGGTGAGATCGGCACAGAGAGCCTCCATCTCCAAGCCGGTGACGTAGGAAACCAGGTTCTCGGCATGGGAGCCGATATCGCCGATGCAGCCCGAGACGCCCGAACGCTCCGGATCGGTGCGCCAGACGGCCTGCTTCTCGCCCTCGTCCGTCTCGATGCGCTCCGCCAGCCATCCCTGGGGATACTCGACGATCACCTTGCGCAGTTCGCCCAGTTCGCCCGACTGCACCAGATGGCGCGCCTGCTTTACCATGGGATACCCCGTATAGTTGTACGTCACGGCAAAGAGCACGTCGTTCTCCCGAACGGCCTGAACCAGATCCAACGCCTCCTCCACCGTATGCACCAGGGGCTTGTCGCAGACCACGTTGAATCCCGCCTCCACAAACGCCTTGGAGATGGGATAGTGCAGATGATTGGGGGTCACCACGGAGACAAAATCGATGCGCTCCTCCTCGGGGAGCGCCAGTTCGCCCTCGACCATCTCTTCCCAGGTACCGTACACGCGATCCTCCGGTACGTATAAATCCCTCCCCGAGGCTTTGGATTTTTCCGGCGTCGAGGAAAAGCAGCCAGCGACCAGTTCCACATCCCCCTCTAGTCTCGCTGCACGCCGATGTACATCGCCGATAAAGGCGCCGCGCCCGCCCCCTACCATGCCCATGTGTAGTTTGCGCGGAAAGAAAGCCTCTTCAGTTCTTCCACTGACCATATCCGTACCTCCCCATTAGAAACTGAAAGACTGTAAACGCCTCATGTAGATATTGTGCACATCTCATGCGACGATGTCAAGCGTCCGCAACACTGAAAGGTAACGGGATTACAGATTGCCAATCTGCCTCCATCTGTGCTAAGATTGACTCCAACAGGGAAAACAGAAAGGAAGGGATAAAGGATGAAACTATCCATCGTGGGAGAGGACTTTATTCAGGGCGACGCCAGGACGTACACCAAGGGGGCAGGTTTTCCGGACGCTGATGAGAGATTGGCGGGCCTTTTGCTGAATCACCGCGTGATCAACGGCATATTTGACGATCTAAACGAGGACCGGGATTATGACGGTGACGGTCGGGATGACTGGGCTTATTCCGATACCGGGGAGTGGGATCCAGAACGCAACACAGACCAGTTCGTGGACGCCATGTCCGATTGGCGTGCGTGCGGCGTCATTGCCTTTACTATCAGTCTACAGGGCGGAAATCCCTTTCCCACGTCTCCACCCCCCGACGGGCTTTCCACCCGCGACCTGGACTGTGGAGCCTTCGACCCGGACGGCAGCTTGCGCCCCGCCTTTATGCAACGTCTGCGTCGCGTGCTGAATGAGGCCAAAAGATTGGATATGGTACCTATCGTCAACTATTTTTATCAGGGAGGCAACCGTCGCATTCGAGAGGAGACCATCGAAACGGCCATAGACAACGCGACCAACTGGCTGCTGGAACAGGGATATGACCGCCTTATCATCGACCTGGCCAACGAATGCAACGCCTCGGCATACTGGCCTGCCCTACAACTACCAAACATCCACGAGATGATCTACCAGGTCAAGGATACTATAGCATTGTATAACAATGCCAGGGGGCATGAGCGCGTCTTTTACGTGGGGTCAAGTTTCACGGGCACCTTCTCTACGCCTGAGAATCTGCGCGATATTCCCGCTTCCTTTATGCGCGCCGTCGACCTGCTTTTGCCCCACGGCAACAAGCGCGGCACAGAAGAGATAGTGAGCGCCATCGAGGTTCTGCGCGAGCGCACAGAGACCCTGGCGCGCAAGCCCCTGCCCATCGTCTACAATGAGGACACCCAGGCCGTTGAGGAAGGCGCAGAGGATACGGGAGGCGATCTCGAGCACCTGGAGGTCTGTCTTGACGCTCACGTCTCCTGGGGCAACCTGATACGCAGTCACCAACGGGTACCCTGCGAGGACTGGTTCCAGGGCACACAGGTACAGCGACACTGGTTCGAGACGACGCGGGAACTGGCGGGGGAACCCGAACCACCCCGTTCCGTGCGCACCTTTCGTCATCGCATCTGAGAAGTTTATCGGCTCGCCAACGATCATCCGTATCAGAAAAGGAGCAAGATGGCTGACAAGGCTATCATCTTTGGTATCGATGGCCTCATTCTCCCTTTAATAGAAAGGTTCATCAGCGAAGATCGTCTGCCCCATTTCGCCCGCATCTTCAGTGAAGGCTCCCGTACGCAGGTTCTGCCTTACGTCTCCACCTGGGGCCCCATCAACTGGAACGCTTTTGCTACTGGTGCGCCTCCGGGCATGGCCTGGCAGGGCCGCCTTGACGTCTCGGACATGAAAACGGCAGAGGATGTACGTCAGGCGATTCGACCCGCCGAACGTCTGTGGGAGACCATGGCGCGCTGCGACCGATCCAGCGTGGTAATGGCTTATCCCATGTGTTGGCCTCCGTCCATCCAGCAGGGCGTGGTGGTCATCCCCGACCGCAGCGGCACGAACCTGCCCTCCACAGCGCTGGCCCGTCCCACGCGCTATATGACGCCGGGCCTGGCCAAAGAGTACCAACAACCCCCCGGCACTCGCGCGGGATGGATCCCCTTGGAGCGACGGGGGCGCCCGCCAGCGGAACCTCCCACCATAGCGCGTCCGGCCCCACCCATGGCTTGGCGCAATCTGCCCCCGGGAAAGTGGCTGGCCACCTCCTTTTCCATCCGCGAAATCGGTTCTGATATCACGCGCAAGATCGGCCTGCTGCAGGCAGAGGATGGCGAGGGGCAGGACAGCATCCGCCTTTGTGACGGAAAAGACGGCGAGCAGGTGCTGGCCGAGCTCCATGAGGGACGCTGGAGCGAATGGATCCCCTGGTCATTCGATCAACAAGAAGGGGGTTTCGTGCGCTTTAAACTGCTGGAATTTCGGCCCCAGGAACGCGAGATTGCCCTCTGCCACTCGCAGATATATCCGCAACGTAGCTACGCCAGCCCACCTCGAATGTTAGAGCAGCTACTCGACGTCGCCGGCCCATATGCTGCTGGCTCCTCGGCCCAGCTTCGCCCCAGCGATCCCTTTTGGGAGACGGCCATCGAGGAAGCGAGATACGAGGGCAACTGGCTGGTAGCAGCGGCGCGCCATTGCCTGATGGCGCAGGATGACGATCTTTTCATGACCGTCTACAGGCCGGTGGACGCGGCGCACCACGGATGCCTGGCTTTCACCGATCCAAACACGTCCTACTATGGCGGCGCAGAGACAACAGTCAGCATGGATATTCTGAGAGCGATCTATGGCGTCGCCGACGATATGCTGGGGGCGTTCATGGAGATGGCCGACGAGGACACCGTCGTCGCCGTGGCCTCTGATCACGGCGCGGCCGTGAACCGCGTCACCTGCGACATCTACAACCTCCTCCAGGAAAAGGGGCTGCTGACGCTCAAAGAGCAAGAGGGACGGCCCACGGTAGAGTGGTCCGAGACCAAAGCCTATATCCGGCCCAACCGTTCCGCCTCCGAGGTGTTCGTGAATCTGGTCGGCCGAGAACCCCATGGCACCGTTCAGCCCACCGCATACGAGGACGTGCAACGGGAGATCATCGATACCCTCCTGAACTGGCGGGATCCAGAGACCGGCGAGCGCGCCGTGGCCCTGGCCCTCACAAAGCGTGATGCCGTCCTCCTCGACTACTGGGGAGAGGCCGCCGGGGATGTCCAGTTCATCTACAAT
>JAWLEV010000116.1:0-5755 GCA_041685915.1 Anaerolineae bacterium
GACGAGGAAGCGTACAAGCGGCAGAATCCCACGTCGGGCGGCGGCGTGGCGCCCCGGACGCGCATCATCCGTGCGGGGGACCGATTGGATCTGATGGCCTGGGAAGAGTACGGAGATAGCACCAAGTGGCGACGGATCGCCAGGGACAATGGCATTCTTGATCCCCTTCGCCTGCCTATTGGTAAAGCCGTTGCCATCCCGCCGTTGGAGTAGTTTCTAGAGGAAAGATGCCCGAGGAAAGAGCACTTATACGGCAACTTTTTGTGGAAATTGAAGGCGAGCTCCTTCCCGTGGAGGTGATGGATAACCTCTACGAGGTCGAGGTCGACGGTAATCTGCACTTGCCAGATATGTGTACGCTGCACTTGCATGATTCTGATGTGGAGTTGGTGAATGAAGGTCCCTTTGATCTGGGGGCAGGGATCCGCGTGGGCGTGTCGGATGAGCAGGGCCGGGGGGACAATACCCTGTTCATCGGGGAGATTGTGGGCATAGAGCCCAACTTTGGAGAACATATGGCGGCCGACTTTACGGTGCGTGCTTATGATCGTTCGCACCGGTTGCATAGAGGCACCCAGACGAAGGCCTATGTGCGCATGAGCGACAGCGACATCGCCCAGGAGATCGCCGACGCGGTAGGCTTGAGGGCCGAGGTGGATGCCACAAGCCCCGTCCACGAGCACATGTATGAGGATGGCCAGTCCCACATGGCTTTTCTGCGGGAACGGGCAGAAAGCATTGGCTATGATTTTTACGTGCAGGACCGCACGCTATACTTTAAGCGGGCAGGGAATCAATCGGATGAGGTGGTGGAGCTGGAGTGGGGGAGGCAGCTGCAGAGCTTTAGGCCGAGGCTGAGTCTGGGCGAGCAGGTCAGCGCTATGCAGGTCAAAGGATGGGATGCCTCGGTCAAGCGAGAGATCGTGGGGCAAGCCACCGAGGGGGAGGTTGCGCCAGAGATTGGCGAGTCGGGTTCTGGGAGCGAGCTGGCCGAGGAGAACTTTGGCGCCGCTTCGGGCCTGGCGGTGCGCGCCATGGTGCGCAGCCAAGACGAGGCCGACGCGTTGGCGCAAGCGCTGTTGGACGAGCGGAACGGGGCTTTTGTTGAAGCTGAAGGCTTGTGCGATGGAGTCCCCGCGTTGAAACCGGGCTGCCTGGTGGAAATCAGCGCCCTTGGAGACCGCTTCAACGGCCGTTACAAGGTCACTTCCGTAACCCACGTGTGGGATTGCGAGCGTGACTATATCACCCATTTCCGTGTCTCCGGTCGACGGGCGGGCACCATGGGCGAATTATTATCGAGTAGCTCTCCCCCGGCGACGCAGTGGCCCGTGACAACGGGCATCGTGACCAACAACAGCGATCCCGACAATATGGGGCGTGTCAAAATAAAGTTCCCGTGGTTGGACGGGGATATCGAGAGCGATTGGGCGCGGGTTGCAGGTGTGGGCGCAGGGGATGGGAGGGGTCTATACTGTCTTCCCGAGGTCAACGACGAGGTGTTGGTGACCTTTGAGCAGGGTGACATGTCCCGTCCCTTGGTGGTCGCCGGACTGTGGAATGGCGTCGACGCGCCTCCCGCTGACGCAAGTGAGGTCGTTCGTGAGGGCAAAGTCGTGCAGCGGATGTTCGTCACGCGGGTGGGCCACAAGATTGTCTTTTCCGAGGAGAATAATGCTCAGATTCAGATTGAGAGCGCCGGTGGTCACATGGTACTCATCGACGACGATGATGGTAAGATAGAGATTGCCACGGCGGGCGGCAACACGGTTTCGCTGGACGACAATGGAAGAAAGATCGGCATCACAGGGGGCGGCGAGATAGAGATTCAGGCCGATCAAAATCTGTCCATCAAGGCCAGTGGCAATATGAATCTGGAGGCCAACGGCAACGTGACTATCAAGGGCGCTATCATTCAGCTTAATCCATAGGAGGTATCAACCAGTGCCAGCACAGCCAGCCGCCAAACAGGGAGATACGATACAGGCGGTGGATACGCACATCGTCATGGTGCCCTCGCCGGGCGGGCCCGTGCCCACGCCAACGCCGGGTCATGTCTTTAACGGCGTCATCAACGGTGGTCTCAGCACCAACGTCACCATCATGGGGGCGCCCGCTGCGACGATGAACAGCACGGCTATCAATCAACCGCCGCATATACCCATAGGAGGGCCCTCATTCCAGGTGCCGCCCACCAATCAGGCCACCATCGTAGGGGGAAGCGGCACCGTGTTAATTAATGGCAAAGGAGCGGCTCGTAATGGGGACATGGCGCAGACGTGTGATGACGTGGTCCCTGCGCCCCATGGGCAGGTGGTGGCCGCGGGGACCGTGCTGATTGGGGGCTGAGATGGATGGAAGAAACGGGGATAGGGGCGCGGACATCATTGGAAGGGGTTGGTCCTTTCCTCCGCGACTGGACGATCGGGGACAGGTTTCCATGGTGGGTGAGGCGACAGAGATCGAGCAGTCTATCCGTATCATACTAAATACGTCACCCGGCCAGCGCGTCATGCGCCCGGAGTTTGGCTGCCGCCTGCAGGAACTCGTCTTCGCCCCTAATAACAGTGAAACCGTGGGGTTTGCCGAGCGTTATGTACGACAGGCCCTGGGGCGCTGGGAACCGCGCATCGAGTTGCAGGAAGTGGCGGTGGCGCCAGATGAGGAGAATCCGGCGCGGTTAATCATCTCTGTGAGCTATCGCATAAAGGCGACGCACTCTGCGCGAAGCCTTGTATATCCGTTCTATCTGATTCCGGAGGAGTGAAAAGAGAATGCCCTTACCAGACCGCTCCCTGGACGACCGAAGTTTTCAGGATCTCGTCGACGAAGCGAAAAAAAAGATTCCCCTATATTGTCCCGAGTGGACTGACCATAACGTAAGCGATCCCGGGGTCACGCTCATTGAGTTGTTCGCCTGGATGGTCGACCTGCTCCTCTATCGGGTGAACCAGGTGCCGCGCAAGCATCACGTGCGTCTGCTCGAATTGTTGGGTATTCAACTGGAGGCGCCTCAGGCTGCCACCGTGCCCTTGACGTTCTATCTTTCGGCTCCTCAGAGAGAGCCCGTCATCGTTCCCAGGGGTACGGCCGTTTCCACTTCTCGAGCGGATGCTTCGGTGGCCGTGGTCTTTACCACAGATGACGATCTTGTTATGCATCCGCCTCAGCTGACCCGTCTCATGACGCGTCATCGGACGGGCTCGGGAGGTATGGATTACGAGGAACTGGCCCTGGAGCGCCTTGATCGCGAGTTCACACCCTTCTCCGCCAAGTCTCCACAGGTGGGAGAGGCGCTGTTCTTGGGGTTTGATGGGCCATTGGATCATCATTACATTGGCTTGGATATGGACTGTGTGCGTGCCGGCGGACGCAACATCATTCCCGAGTCGCCTCCTCTAAGTTGGCAGGCGTGGACGGAGGCGGGATGGGTAAGGGTGGACGTGGAAGAGGACGGGACCGGTGGGATGAGTTGGAACGGTCAGGTGAAGCTGCACGTGCCCGAGATGGCGCAGCGGGATGTGAATGGACGGGAAGCGTACTGGGTGCGCTGTGAGTTAGTGGAGGTTCAGGAGGGGCAGCGTCCCTATGCCACCTCTCCCATCGTGCGTGGCGTGGAGGCCGTGACCTGGGGAGGGACAGTCCATGCTACTCATGCCACAGAGGTGGTAAACGAGCCCTTGGGCCGCAGCGATGGTTCTCCCGGTCAGGTCTTTTACGTGGAACACACGCCAATGTTGCCGCGTCGCGAGGAAGAGCGTATCGAGATATGGAATGGTGACATGGAGGATTGGGAACCCTGGATCGAAGTGCCGAACTTTGGCGAGGTTGGGCCGAGGGATTCCGTGTACGTCTGTGATAGCGTCACGGGAGAGGTCCGTTTTGGGCCGGCACTGCGCTTGCGCGATGGTGGCGTGCGGCGCTACGGGGCCATTCCCCCTCGAGGGGCGGACATTCGCTTCTCGCGCTACCGCTACGGAGGGGGCACGGATGGTAATCTGCGGGCAGGTGTCCTCACCGAATTAAAGAGTGCCCTGGCCTATGTGGATCACGTCACTAATCGTGCACCTGCCCAGGGTGGACTGGACGAGGAGACGTTGGAAGGGGCCATGTTCAGGGCGCAGAATCTGATGCGCACGCGTTATCGGGCCGTGACGGCGGATGATTACGAGTATCTGACGCTGCACGCTTTCCGTGGCGAGGTGGCGCGGGTGCGCTGTCTGCAAACTCTTGCTGGGGAGGGGAGTGGAGGAGCGCCCAGTCCCGGCCACGTCTATCTCATGGTCATTCCCGCCCTGCCCGAGGAGCAGGCGGAACACTATATTCCTCTATCCAATTTGGCCCTATCGGAGGAGCTTCATCGGCGCATCGTGGAGTACTTGGATGAGAGGCGCCTCTTGACAACGCAGCTTGAGGTACGTGCTGCCGGATACCGGCGTGTCCGTGTGGAGACGGCAGTCATCGCGGGGCGCGGTGTGGATGAGGCGAGGCTGGAGCGCGAGATAATCGCCGCGCTGGAGCGGTTTGTGAATCCTCTGTGCGGCGGCGCGGATGGGAAGGGCTGGCCGTTTGGACGCGAACTCTATCTCTCCGATCTGTACGCTTGCATACAGCAGGTCGAGGGGTTGCTGAGCGTGCGCAATGTGGATATTTCTTGGATCGATGAGGATGATACGCCGCATCGGGCCGACGCGAGAATCGAACTGATGGCTCATGAGGTGCTGGTGTCGGATGTGCACGATGTCACGATCACGGTGGAGTAGAGGAATCATCTGATGACAGAGGGTTTTGGGGGCAGTCTCCACATCACGTCGGCCGGGGAGCCGGAACGTATCTTCCCTATCGAGGAGGCGGTGATCAGCGTTGGACGCGCGCCGGCACCAGATAACGACCTGGTTCTGGAGCATGGATGGGTCTCCAGGCGGCATGCCCGTATCTACTGTGATCGCCTTCCCTATCGAATTCAGGATCTGGAGAGCAGCAACGGCACCTCGGTGAATGATACGGTACTGCCTGCTGGGGAACTGAGGGCGCTAAGGGACGGAGACGTGATCGCCATCGGTCCCTTCCGATTGACCTTTGAGGCACCACAGGTCGTGAATCAGGGTAAATCTGAAGAGGCCGTGGATATGATGGAAGGTGAGGAACTTGGATTGAGGGCGCGTCGCGCGCCAGAGAGGTATCGGCCTTCTCCTCCACGGGAACCGCCGACCGATGGAGGGGTCGCGCCCTCCGTGCCAGAGCGTTGGGTGGGAATGCCCGCGCAGGAGAGTCGCTGGCTACAGTATTTGCCTCCCATCTATGCTGATGACGATTTCCTGGGGCGGTTCCTGCTCATCTTTGAGGATCTGATGGGGCCGGTGGAGCAGATGATCAGACATTTCGATCTATATCTGGATCCGCGCACGGCGCCGGAGAACTTTTTGGCACACCTCAACGATTGGCTGGCGGAAATCACGGACGAGCGCTGGCCCCGGGAGATACAGCGAAAGTTCCTCCAGAATGCGGGCTGGCTATATGCGGCAAGGGGAACCAAGCCAGGGTTACGACGCTATCTGGAGATATGCACGGGGTGTGCTGCGGAGATCATTGAGAATGACGAGGAATCCCATACGTTTCGTGTCGTGCTCAGGGCCGAGGGAAAGGAAATAGATCGGCGTATGGCGGAACGGGTAATCGAGGTAAATTGTCCGGCACACGTCCGTTACACATTGGATATCGAATGAGTATTATAGTAGATCAGGGATAGAGTGCT